>JAYENB010000275.1:0-9075 GCA_034721855.1 Bacteroidota bacterium | reverse complement strand
TAATAAAGCCAAAAACTAAAAATAAGGATTTAGGAAAAGTTTCCCTCCTAACACCTAACACCTAACCCCTTATCTTGATTTTGAAGTAGCGTTAGATTTTGCTAATATTTTTATCAATCCTTTATTTTTGACTTTTGTCTTTATTTTTTGTCTTTTGACTTTGAGCTTTCCCTGCTTGTCCGTCAGGCAGGCGGATTATCCGGGTTAGTGTCTTGTTTTTTATTTTCTTGCATTTTTTGGAGAAAAATTATTTAACAGGGTGAACCAAAATTCAAAGCAAATCCTAACAGTTTGGGAAGAAAATGTTTTGTTAGTTGATAAATTGTAACTACTCAGCCGGTATTTAACCTGTTTTGCTATAGATTGCACAAGCTAAATTTATACAATTTTGAATCCCACAAAGGCACAAAGTGCACAAAGAAAATTAATACTTTGTGCACTTTGTGCCTTTGTGGGAGAATATCACTTTTTATCCTTTTACATGTATAATTTTTAGGATCAGGTTCTTCAACTATCAGCATAATTTTTAAATTAATCTGTGCGAATCTGTGAAATTTTGTGCAAACGAGGGTAGAGGCAAAGCTTGCTTTGACTATGCCGAGTGTAGCCAAAATTATGAAAATCTGTGGCATATACGTGTTTATTAATACATTAAAAGCTGCTGAGTAGTAACAATAAATTTGAAAATTTGAATTTGTTTAGTATTTAAAAATTGAGCCCAGTCTAAAAAGGCATTGCTTTGCCACTAAGACACGAAGACACAAAGTATCACAAAGATTAAAGCATTGTAATTCTGTCCTTTGTGGATCTTGGTGTCTTAGTGACTTTGTGGCATTTTTCATTTTTTTGACTTTTTAGACCGTGCTCAAAATTAGGATTTAGAATTTCCTTGCCCGTCCCTGCCTGTCGTCAGGCAGGCGGCAGGCGGGCAGTTTATCTGGGTCAGGTGTTTGAGTTATGAACCGTAGTACTTTGTTTCTCCAGGATAAAATCCAGATACGACAACAATTCCCTGTGTAAGTCTTTAATCCGGGTAAACTCTTTTTTGTTTGTTTGCCTAAGTTGATATAACCGAAAATCACGTCTAATCAGGGCAAGCCATTCTATATACAGCTGGGCCAGCATACCTGTTGTGGCAATCGATAAAAGATACAGCATCGCCAGACCAAAACTATCGCTGATAGCCCATACAATAGCTGTTTGACCAAGGTATATTGGTATCAACATGAACAATGCCCATAAATATTTGATGGAAGAATGAAATTGTTTGTCTTTTACTTTAATGACCAAAATCTTGGGAACAATATAGAGTAAAAGATTATTGATAAAACCATAAAAAAATACAGGGAAAAACAGGATTAATAGCAATGTGTTCCATAACAATCTGAAAATATTGATTTTTTCTTTGCTGATGGATTGATCGGAGAGCTTGTATTTGCTTCTGAATTTCTGGTACTTGTCCATTTTATGCCTGAATTCCTCCATCTTGTCAGGATAATTGTCAGAGAATTTATCAAGCATGCGGATGGTCATCTGGTCTGCAATGAATTTATTTTGTTGATTGATTTTTCCCAGCTTCATTTTCTTAATCATGTTTTTAACGTACATGGTCCTTGCCGATTCATACAAGTCATAAAAATTCAGTTTGCGGATGTTGATAACCAGCGGTTCAGTAGCTTTTTTCATGTCATCACGCAATTGAATCATGGTTTTATTGGGATTTTCTTTGTATTGCTGTTTGTATGTCTTTACGTCAATGGGTTTCCCGTAGCGTACGTGTAAAATATTGCGGAAGGTATTGTATTTGCTATAATATATGCCTATCGGCACAATTTTAATCCCGAGTTGAAAATGGTGTTTCTCTTCAGCCTGAAACACAATGCGAGGAATGCCTTTTTTGTAACTAAGTAAATGCCTTTTGTTGCTGTGCGCTGCTTCTGGGAATAAGCTAAGTTGTCGTTTGTTTTCAAGTACTTTGATGGCTGCATCAAAACTGTCTTCATTGTTGGATAGGTTTTCTTTCCCATCGCGAATACGATAAACGGGCAGTATTTTCAACCACCGGAAAAATCCCGGCAAAAGAGGAATATGGAAAATGTCAGCCCTGGCAAGAAATACGACTTGTTGATGAGTTGTGAAAATAATGGCCAGTGGGTCCATCAACGCATTTTGATGATTGGGAGCATACACGATGGGGGTACCTTTGGGTATGTTTTCTTTGCCATCAACTACAATTTTGCGGTAAAAAATACGGTGTATCAATTCCACAAAAATACTGGCAATGCGATACGACCATGAATACGATGTGATATGTCTGATTGTTTTACGCTTCATCTGTGTAGGCAAAATTACGCCATATTCTGGCAAGTACCAAACCTGCAATGATATGCCAAATACCCCACCAGGCTGTTACAATTGACATGCCGCCAGTATCCAGTGCTTCGGGAAATATTGCAGGGTTAAATATCAACACAAGCCCCAGACCTGAATTTTGTATTCCTGTTTCTATGGAAATGGTACGGCGGTTGCGCTTCCTGAGTTTGAAAACAGAGGCGATGCTGAATCCTGTGCTCAATGCCAACAGATTATGGATAAATACTATCAGCACAATCCAAACCATATAGTTTAGAAAATGCTCAAGGTTGTTTACAAACATGATGACTACCATACCCATAAAAAATACCACCGACAAGTTTTGAATAGGTTTGAATATTTTTTTTGTGATTTTTGGAAATTTCCATGCAAAACCCATTCCCAGTATGATTGGGATTCCAAGCAGCAGAACTACCGTTTTAAACATTTCCACAGGGTTAATTTCAATGGGAACCAGTAGGGGAGACCTGGTTGCAAACATGCCGCCGTAAAAGGCAAAATTCAGCGGTGTGATAAAAATGGCACCAATGGTAGTTATGGCAGTTAAACTAACCGATAAAGCAGCGTTTCCGTTTGCATAAGATGAAATAAAGTTGGATACATTCCCTCCGGGACAACTTGCTACCAGTAACATTCCAAGGCCTACACCGGGTGTGATCAAATGAAAAGCATTTAACAACATGACAAGCCCAAAGGTTATAGCTGGCAGCAATACAAATTGTGATACTACACCAATAATGGTTGCTTTTGGTTTTACTATTAGTGATTTAAAACTGTCAGGGGTAATGCCTAAAGCCACGCCAAACATGATAAAAGCAATGGTAATGTTTAGGATTAACAGACCATCCTGGCTGAAATTCAGCTCTGTCTGGTCCATGAGTTTTAAAGATTCATACATAATCTCGAACGTTAATAAAGCACAAATCTAAAAAAAAACGGTAACTAATCATTCGTTAATGAAATTTTGATACTTTTGCTAAAAATATATCGGATATGAAAAAAATACTATTTACTCTCATGTTAGCTTTCGTGGTTAGTTTTTCAGTGCAGGCTCAATATAAGGCTGCCATTGGTTTACGTGGTGGATTATCACAAGGAATTACCTATAAACAGATGATGGGAGGTGGTAGCGCTTTTGAATTTATTGGGGCAACCAGGTGGAATGGTGTGAACTTTACTGTTCTTTATGAAAAACAAAATTCACTTGGGGATGTTGAAAACTTGTATTATTTCTATGGTTTCGGTGGACACGTAGGATTTTGGGACACTAAATATTTGCCCACCCCGTGGTATGAAGAGTATGAAGAGGGCGGTAAAATGGTAATCGGAGCAGATGTCATATTGGGCATTGAATATTGTATTCCAACTGTTCCCATCAGTGTCAGCGTTGACTGGAAACCCGCCTTTAATTTTATTGGTTACAGCGGTTTCTGGGGTGACAATGGCGCTTTTTCTATCCGTTATACGTTTTAATGAGCTGACGAATTTATTTTTCACAAAATCTGCCATGAGCAAAATGATCGCAGCATAATTACGCTGCACGTGTGCATTAAATAGCACTTTTGTCACAGTTTTTGTTTGCGTTGCCACAAAAACATGTGCCAAAAGCTATCTTTATTCAGTTGTTACTCAGGGAGTTACGGCCGAAAAGGGCTTCTCCCTTACCCCTGGTTAGAATTATCAGACATTATGTTTTTTAGTGATACTATTTGTTTTGGTATCAATCTTAAATCCGAGTGTTTTTTTGTAGGGTTATATAAACCAAGCTTTTACCTTTTTAAGGTCAGTTGTTCTGATTCACAAACCCCGAAGGGGTGACATCATTATAACCACGGGTGTAGCTTGCGGAACCCGTGGGTACACAAACGCCCACAAACCCTTTTGGCGGGATTTTTGATGCGATAGCACTCAAAAATCGTGACAAAAGAAAATTTCCCGCTGCCATTATAAAACAAGAAAAATCACGAAAAAAAAGAACACAACCAATGCAAATATGCAATTTAAGCATAAGCATGAACTACCTGATATCAACAAGAGGTTGCAACCTCTTGTTGATATCGCTGACTCCTTCTTTTTTCGCGGTAAGCAATTATTTATGTTGAAATTCATCTTTTTTAAATTCTTGTTTTGGGATTGAAAATATTTGTTACTTTTGTAAGGTAATATCTTAATGGGGTGCCTTAAAGGCTGAGATCACACCCTTTGAACCTGATCCGGGTAATGCCGGCGAAGGGAAAAGAGTTTTATTATCTCACATAATTTAGGACATTATCCATTAAGAAATATTTGTTGAACTTTTAAATTCTTGATTATGAAACGAGTATTTCTTTTTGCGGTAGTATTTTTTGCAGTCGGTATGATGGCTGTAGCTCAGAATCTGACCGGAATCGTAACTGATGAAAATCAGAAACCCCTGACTGGGGTAAATGTAAGTGTTAAAAACTCCTTTACCGGAACCGTAACCAATGCGGATGGGGAGTTTAGTCTAAAATTTAAACCTGGGGAGTATGTTTTAAAATTCAGTTTCCTTGGTTATAAACCTGTTGAGAAACAAGTAAAGCTTGAGGAATCCCGGGTTAAACTTAAAATACAGATGGAGCCCACTGTGTTTGTAACCGAAGATGTTATTGTGCAGGCAACAAGGGCATCTCAAAGCACACCCACATCCCATGAAACCATGGACAATGAGGAAATCAACAGACGTAAAATGGTGCAGGATGTGCCTTACCTGATTCAGCTTACTCCTTCTGTGGTGGCTACTTCTGAAAGTGGTACAGGCATTGGTTATACCGGGTTTCGAATTCGTGGCAGCGATCCCACGCGTATCAACGTCACCATTGACGGTATTCCATACAACGATGCAGAATCACAAGGAACATTTTGGGTTGACATGCCGGATTTTGCCAATTCGGTAAAATCTGTGCAAATACAGCGAGGTGTAGGGACATCCACTCACGGTGCCGGTGCGTTTGGTGCTACATTAAATTTTCAAACAAAAGGCGTCCGACCCGATCCTTATGCTTCGCTTAATGTGGTTGCCGGATCGTTTAATACCCGGAAAATTAGTGTGATGGCTGGCACAGGGCTATTGAATGAGCATTTTACGCTGGATGCACGGTACAGCAAAGTGTTGTCAGATGGTTACATCAACAGGGCCTTTGTTGACCATGAATCGTTTCAGTTAACAGCAGCGTACCGTTCTGAAAATGACCTGGTAAAAGCCAGTATTATCCATGGCGATGAACGAACAGGCATCAGTTGGTGGGGAGCACCCGGTGATTCCCTTGAAACCAACCGAACTTATAATCCCGCTGGCAAGTATATTGACGAAAGTGGTAACATTGATTATTATGACGGGCAAACTGACAATTATGTGCAAAACCATTATCATTTGCATTACACACATTTGTTCAACCAGCACCTGAACGCCAACATTTCTGCTCATTACACTCGGGGTGATGGGTATTATGAACAGTACCAGGACCCAATGACAGCCTGGTATGATTACGAAACTTCTCTGAATTATTACGAATTGCCTAATATGCAGATTGGTGATTCAGCAATTACCAATACGGATGTAATACGTCGAAAAATGATGGGAAATGATTTTTATGGTGCTGTGTTTGGGCTTAATTATGATAAAGGTAGGTTCGATGCTTCATTTGGAGGTGGTTGGAACCGGTATGACGGTGACCATTTTGGACGTGTCATCTGGATGCGTTACGCTTCCATTTCTGAAAAAGGCCACAAATTTTACGATAATTCCAGTGTTAAAACCGATGGTAACGTATATGCAAAAGTCAATTACGATCTGACTGAAAAAATCAGTGCTTTCGGCGATGTGCAGTATCGGCATATTTTTTACAGCATGGAAGGTGTGGATTATGACCTGTTGCCCGATGGAAGTAAAAAACTGTTGGACCAGCAGCATACATTTGATTTTTTCAATCCCAAGGCAGGGCTGTATTATAATATTAATGACCGTATGAATGCTTATGCCTCTTTTGCCGTAGGCCATCGCGAACCAACACGGGCGCATTTTAAAGATGCCACCGGTGATCCGACCAAAACACCTGAACCCGAAACCTTGTATGATTATGAATTGGGCTATCAGTACAATGCCAATAATCTCGCTGCCGGCATAAATGTTTATTACATGGATTATGTGAATCAATTGGTACCTACCGGCGAAAAAAGTTCGGTGGGATACGATATCATGACAAACGTTGATGATTCGTACCGTGCCGGTATAGAATTAATGGCAGGAGTAAAAATCAGTGATTGGCTGGATTGGAATGCAAATCTGACCTTGTCCGAAAATGTGATCAATAACTTTACTTACTGGGCATGGTACACTACTGTTCAGGACGGGGATACTGTGTCCAATTATGAACCCAGGACAGAGGATGAAACGATAATTGCTTTTTCCCCATCAATAGTCAGCGCAAGTGCATTGCGTTTTCATGTGTTTGATGGTTTTGATGTAAGCCTGAACAGTAAGTATGTGGGGAAACAATATTTTGATAACCTTCAAAGTGACCAGCGAAGCATTGATCCCTATTTTATTAATGATATAGAACTATTGTATAACATAAAAACAAAACTCATCCCTCAAATAGCCTTAAAGTTCCAGGTAAATAATGTGATGAATGTACAGTATGTCAACAATGCTTATGGTGGTGTATCCTATGCATTTGGTGAAGAACAAACCTGGGCTTATTATTTTCCGCAAGCAGGCATACATTTTATGGGCAGCGTGAATTTGAGTTTTTAAATAAATTGTTATATAATTGCACCTGTAAACCAAAACAAATATAGTATTATGAAAAAGATTAAATTGATTGCTTTAACGTTAGTAATGGGTGCATTGTTCGCCGCATGTTCATTGACTTTGCCCGTAAATGCCACAAGTAATCCCGTTGGCACAAAAGTGGGAACAGCAAAAGCTACAGGTTACCTCGGTGTGTTGTTTTTTGGGCAGGATGCCAGCATCCAGAAAGCTGCTCAAAACGGTGGCATTAAAAAGATTTCAACTGTGGACTTGAAGACAACCACAGTGCTTGGTATCATTGTAACCTATGAAACCATAGTTACAGGAGAATAAACGATGTAGAAATTTTTTCGGAGGCTGCTTTATGTTGGAGTGGCCTTTTTTTTGTCGGCTAATTTGTTAATTTTAGCCGTTAAAATAAATATACATACTATGAAAACCGGATGCTTGTTTTTGATGTTGTTCTTCATGCTTGTTTTTAGTGCCTGTAATCAAAATCCCAAAAAGGATTTACCGGTAAAAAATGAATTTGCACATTTACATGGATATTACGAAGACAGTATTTATGATTCAGTACGCGATGAATATTGTCATCGCCGCTTGGTGGCCTTTGGTCTGGAAAGGGCTTTTATCCTTGATAGTGCTTATGATGAAGGGGTGGTAGATTCAAATGTTTATCAGCGGTATTTTAATTACAATGACATCACTGATAAGCAGGTGCCCCTGAATCGGTATGTAAAAAAGGACGATGAAGATCTGTATATTGCCTTGTGCATGGATGTTTCGGCAAGGCAAATGGCTGAAGAGTACCGGGATTTTGATTCGGCTTTTGTAGATATGCATTGTAATGACAGCCTGCAAATGTGTGCTGTGTTAAGTGATCATGACAGCCTGTGGTCTGTGAGAACCATTATTGATGACAATAAAACCTATATGTTTGCTTACCTTGGAAGGGATTCGGCAGATATATCGAATAAATTTCATAATTATGCAGAGATTAAGAAGAAAATTATTTCTACCCGTTAGTGTCAGTGTAATAGCCTTAGTAGTTGTTTCCTGTATCGGTCCAAAGGGAACCGGACGGCCAGCAAAATATGTTCAGACCTTTTATTCAGAGGGAGGTGCCACACAGTATTTTGTTAAACCACTTGAATATGAATCCGGAAAAGACTATACATTGTATGCAGATTTTACATTGCGGGATACCGTAAAACAACCACCGGTGAGAATGCTATATACCTTGCACAGTGAAGAGCCTTTATCAGGACACTCATCATGCAAAGCAGGAGTAAGAGAAAAAGATGTAATGAAAGCTGACAAAATCTATGCAGAGCCAGTAAATAAAGGCTATGATTATCGCTACGAATTGATCATTCCTTTCAATGACTTTGTTTTACTAATCAGGGAAAAAAGTGACCTGCACGTATCCCTGGGGGAAAATACATTCCGGTTTACACCTATTCGTAAAACAGAAAAAGCGTTGGATAAGGTTGACAATATTGTTTTGATGATGATGGAGACGAGGTAGAGTGTGAGATGGAGATGATGTAGGAGAGAGGGAGTGTAGGAATCCCTTCTTCCCACTTCTGACTCCCACTTCACAATCCTGCTTATCCTGCAACCAAACAAAAACTAACCACCCATAATCACCTGTGCCAATCTATGCACCAAAAAACAAAACCTGTCGCAAACAGCCAATCTGTCTGCACTTCGTTCCGCCGGACACGGTCTGTGGACAACAACAAACAGCTGTCGCAGACAGCTAATCCGCGAAAATCTGTCAAATCCGTGTCATCAGTGTTCCAACCCCTGACTGGGGTAAATGTAAGTGTTAAAAACTCCTTTACCGGAACCGTAACCAATGCGGATGGGGAGTTTAGTCTAAAATTTAAACCTGGGGAGTATGTTTTAAAATTCAGTTTCCTTGGTTA
>JAYENB010000274.1:0-1781 GCA_034721855.1 Bacteroidota bacterium | reverse complement strand
GCACATGCGGGATTACTCCGGTAACGGTCAGCAGTAATACCTTTGGTGGCAGTGCAACAGAAGTATATCTGGGACATGATGGCAGTGGAACATTGGATGCAACAAATTTCACGTCATCTCCATTTGATTTTACCTATACACCGGATCCTGCTGATGCCGGGAACGATGTTCACATTACCATTACAACGGATAATCCGCTTGGATCTCCCTGTGAGCCTGCAGAAGAAACCTATACTCTGACAGTAAATACCATCCCTTCAGCCATAGCAGGCAGCTCCCCTGTATGTGCAGGAGATACACTGACCCTGACAGAAAGCGGAGGCGATGCGGTATCTTGGTTATGGTCAGGTCCCGATAGTTTTACCAGCACAGATCATGAGCCCACAATCAGCCCCGTTGTGTATGGTGTCCATGATGGGACCTATGAAGTTACCATTACCGATGCCAATGGATGCACCAATACCTCAACTACCGATGTCATTATTCCCAAACCATCAACTGCCGTTATCGGCAGCAATTCCCCATTGTGTGAAGGAGAAGACTTAAACCTAAGCGAAACAGGAGGAGATGCCGTATCGTGGTCATGGACAGGCCCCGATGGATTTACATCAGATGTAAATAATCCAACTATAACATCGGTAACCACAGCCGCTGATGGCCTGTATTCTGTTACCATAACAGACAGCTACGGTTGTACAGTTGATGATGATGTAGATATAACCGTCAATCCAACACCAGTGGCAAATGCAGGAAGTAATTCACCAGTATGCGAAGGCGAAGATTTAAACCTGACAGAAGATGGTGGAGGTGCTGCTTCCTGGTCATGGTCAGGGCCGGACAGTTTTACTTCATCTGCCAATAACCCAAATATAAACAATGTTACCACAACAGAAGGAGGTACTTATACGGTTACAGTTTACGATGGAATTGGTTGTACCAACACTTCTGATGTTGATGTTACGGTTAACCCGGCACCTGCTACACCAGCCGTTGATATTGATTGTTCAGGTGGTGAGGATGCAGGCATAATTAATGTGACAGATCCCACAGGTGCAGATTACGAATATTCCGTTGATGGCATTCCTTATCAGACAGATACTGAATTTGGGCCGCTTAATAACGATACTTACACTGTAACAGTGCAAAACACCACTACTGGTTGTACCGTTTCAGGAGATCCAATAACTCTGGATTGCGGGTGTTTAAATTCGACTTCATTAACGCTGAGTTCAAACTCGGGAGATATATGCGACCTCTTACCTGTAACCGTCAGTGGTAATACCTTCGGCGGCAGTGCTACAGAAGTATATTTGTCGCATGATGGTAGTGGACTCCTTGATGCTACTACAATTTCAGCATCACCATTTGCTTTTACATACACCCCCGATCCTGCCGATGCAGGTAATGATGTTACCATTACAGTAATAACAAATAATCCGGAAGGATCTCCCTGCATAAGTTCACAAGATGTGTATGTGTTAACAGTATATCCTGATCCTGTTGCCACTGCAGGCAGTGATTCTCCTGTGTGTGAAGGCGAAAACATCAACCTGACTGAAACAGGTGGTGAAGCAGCCACATGGTCATGGACTGGACCTGATGGATTTACATCCAGTGATCACAGTCCAACCATAACAGGTGTGACCACAGGAGCAGGCGGCACCTATACAGTGGAAATTACCGATGCCAATGGCTGTACCAATACCGATGATGTAGTTGTTACGGTTAATGCCGCACCTCCTACACCAACAGTGAGTACAGATTGTTCCGGTGGTGAAGAT
>JAYENB010000273.1:0-9130 GCA_034721855.1 Bacteroidota bacterium | reverse complement strand
TATATAGACAGACTCAAGTTAGTTTCAGATGTTCATAGAATTACAGCAATCGTTTCTGTAGGCTTGACATGACCCTAGTTTAATCATCACTCAAAAAACTCCGCAAATCTACTATACGGATGCCTTCATGTGAAACCCCTGTATATTTATCCATTGTGATGACAGTTTTTTTATAATTGTTTTTTATTTTTTTCAGGTTCCCCATTTCCCGTTCCATGGTTTTACTGTCATGAATGTGCAAGGTAACCTGATAATATTCTGTTTCACCGTTCTTTTCGGTCACAAAATCAATTTCATAAGGGCCAATGTTACCAACATTTACTTTATAATTTTGAGTAATTAAATGATTAAAAACCACATTTTCCAATATTTTTGCTTTGTCTTCCAATCTGTATCCCCATATACCATGTCTGATGCCAAGATTTTCAAAATAGAATTTTTCTCCAAATTCAAATATTCTTTTACCAACAAGGTCAAACCTGCTTACTTTATTGATAAGAAAGGCATTACTAAGATATTGAATGTATTTTTGAACCTGATTTGCAGCTACTTTTATGCCTTGAGATAATAAAAAATCACTGATTTTTTTTGCAGAAAATATACTGCCGGTATTATCTGCTAAAAATTTCACAAGCTGTTCTAAAAAAGTCACATTTCTTATGGAATATCTGTTTACAACATCTTTATAAATTATAGTGGAATAAATATTACTCAAATATTCAAAAACAATATCATCAATTAGAGGGAGATGTATTAGATAAGGCAGTCCTCCGTACTTTAAATACTTATCAAGAGAATCATCATTATTTTCCAGCTTATGAAAATTCAAAAACTCAGTATAAGTTAAACTGTATATGTTTATTTCAATATATCTGCCGCTTAAATATCCTGCTATATCTGCTGATAGTAAATTTGCATTGCTTCCAGTACAATAAATATCAATATTGTCTTTTAGCAACAGTGACCTTAATGCAATTGCAAAATCATCAATATCCTGTATTTCATCTATAAATATATAATTGAGCAGCTTGGGTTTAATATGCTGTTGAATATATTCATTTAAATCATTCGAATTTTTAATGTGGGAAAACCTTAAATCCTCTTTGTTTACGTAAATTATATTGGCAGTATTATCCTTTTCTTTGATATAATTCATTATCTGATAAAGAAGAAAACTCTTACCAACTCTACGCTGTCCGGTAAAAACCTTTATGATGCTTTTCCCAATAAAAGGAATGAGCCTTTGTAAATAAAGATTACGGTTAATTATGTTTTTATTGCTAAACAATGTTTCCATCCTTACATTACAATTATAATTTTAGCAAATATAATAAAAAGTTTACATTACAATGATAAAATTTATTCATATTTTTTGTAAATCATACAAAACTGTTGTCATTTTGTAACTACTCAATGATAGAATAAAAAAACATTAATAGTTCAATTTACAGTTAGTTTTGAGGAAGTTTGATTTTTTTTGATAGGGTTTTAATGTAATTCAAACCTGTCCGGCGAAGTGAAACGGAGACGGAAAATAAGATAAGAGGTTTTAGGTGTCAGGGGTTAGGATTTAGGATTTAGGAAAAAATTCCCTCCTAAAACCTAACCCCTAACTCCTAACACCTTATTATGAAGTTCCCCTATTTTTTCCAGGGCCAAGTACTGATTAGTTACACTTCTCTTATCACTCAATAACAACAACATCATTCTCATTGGCAGCGTAGCTTTCCGGAAATATTTCCCGTGCTTCACTGACCAAATCATCAGGGGAATGGTAACGCGTGGAAAAATGGCCAAGCAACAGTTTTTTAGCGTTTGCTTCGCGTGCAATCATAGCGGCCTCACGCGCTGTTGAATGAAATGTGTCTTTCGCATTTTCTTTCAGGTGATTGCCAAAGGTGGCTTCGTGATATAAGCATTGCACGTTTTTGATGTGTTTAACCATCTCAGGGTAATAAGCTGTGTCTGAGCAATATGCATACGACCGCAAAGCATGTCCCGGCAAGGTAAGTTTATCATTTTTCTCAATGGTTTTACCGTTTCTTATTAGGTCAGCGCCTTGTTTAATCCGGCGTATTTCCTGGTATGACATGTCATACTTAGCAATCTGCTTTTCAATGATGTTGCGTGCTGCTTGTTTTTCCTGGAACAAAAACCCGCAAACCGGTATTTTATGTTTCATGGGAAAGGAATAAATATCCAACAGCTTGTTACTGAGGATCAATTCTTTTGCGTTGAAATTGAGTTTGTGAAACACGATGGGAAATTCGGGCATGGAGCCCCCCTGGTTAAACACATATTTAATGATGGATTCCAGTTTAGGGTGGGCATGTATATGCAAAATTTGATTGCGTCCCAGCAACCTCATGCTTGAAAGCAGACCAAACAATCCAAAATAATGATCCCCATGGACATGTGAAATAAAAATGTGTCGTATTTCTGAAAAGCCCAGTTGATTACGCCGCAATTGTATCTGACAGCCTTCCCCGCAATCAATAAGAAAAGATTGATTATTAAAGCTTAGCAACTGTGAACTGGGAAAGCTGGTTTTTGACGGAATCGCTGAGCTTTTGCCGAGGATATGTAATTTGAATTCGCTTTTCATTTTTCAATATTAAACAGTAAAACCAATCAAAGATTTTTGATTTAAGAAGTTAAAAAAATAAAATTTAAAGTAATAGAAATATTTATTACCAGTCTTTGTCAGGTTGTGCCTGTATAGCTTTCTTGATTTTATCTTTCTTTTCCTCCTGCAAATCTTCCTCTTTTTTCTCCAGAGCTCTCAACAACCGTTCAGCGTCTTCCTTGCTCATCTCCTGTTTTTTCTGTTGCTGCTGCTGTTGTTGTTGCTTTTGTTTATCTTGTTTGTCTTGCTTTTTGTCTTTTTGTTCTTGTTGCTTTTTCTTATCCTGATTCTGTTTTTTATCCTGATCTTGTTTGTTTTGTTGTTGCTGCTGTTGCATTTTTTGTTTAACCGTGCGAGCCAGAGACATGTTGTATTTTGAATTGTAATGATCAGGATCAGCACGCAGGGCATTTTTGTAGGCTTTGATGCTTTTGTCATATTCCCCGGATTGAAGAAGCGCATTTCCTAAATTATAATATTGTTTTGATGTGGACAATGCATTGGTTTCGGATGGTTTCATGTACGCTTTGACAGCATTTTCATAATTCTCATTTCTGAATTCAGCGTGCCCGAGATTCTCATACAATTTAGTATCGGATACATTTTTCTCAATGGCTTTCTGTTCATTCAGAACAGCGTCATCATAATTTTTTTCTTTGTAGGCTTCAATTGCTTTTCGATTATACTTGCGTTCTTCCTGGGCAACCATTGTCACCGGTATCAGAAAAATCACAACCATATAGAGAATGCGTTTTATCATGACTTTAATGATTTTAATTTTTCAATGGTATGTTCTTTTTTTCTGCTGATAATCACTTCTATGAGCAACAAAACGATAGCCAGTGCCAAGGGATATTGATACTGGTCATCAAATTCGGCATACACTTCCACTTTGCGTTCAGTTTTATCAAGTGTTGAAATGTCATTAAGTATGACATCAAGTCCTGATCCGGATTTTCCAGCCAGAACATACTTCCCGTTTCCTGCTTTGGCAATGGATGACAACACTTGTTCATTGAGTTTAGATATAACCACTTCACCAGCATTGTTTTTGTGAAAGCCGCCGGATGATTTTGGTATGGGACCGCCTTTTTTCGTTCCCATGCCTACGGTGTATATTTTCACCCCATCTTTGGCGGCCATTTTAGCAGCTTCAACGGCATTTTCTTCGTGGTCTTCCCCATCGCTTATGATCAGCAACACCTTGGCCGGTTCGGGATCAGGGGAAAATGCTTTCACAGACATGTTGATGGCTTTGGAAAGATTTGTTCCCTGTACAGGCGCAATGTCGGTATCAACATTATCGAGGTACATCCTGGCAGCACCATAATCATTTGTTAACGGGATTTGAATGTAAGCATCTCCTGCAAATACAATCATGCCAAGCATATCACCATCAAGCTTATTAACAAAATGTTCGATGGAGCGTTTTGCACTTGCCAGCCGGTTTGGGGCAATGTCCTTTGCTTCCATGGAACGGGACACATCCATCGCTATAACAATTTCCATGCCTTCTTTTTTCACTTCCTTTAACTTAGAACCAAACTGCGGCCTTGCAAGGGCAAAAATCAACATAAGCAACCCCAGCGATAACAAGCCAAACTTCCACCATGGCCGTGATGTGGAAAAATTTATCAGCAAACGCTGGATAAGTTTGACATTGCCAAACTTTTTTATGTTTCGGCTCAGTGTTCTTCTGTTGTACCAGAACAAAAGGAACAAAGCCGGTAGGGCTAACAGTAAATACAATATGTCTTTATTCTCAAAACGAAACATAGAAAAACGGGTTATGGCATTTGTTTAAACAATGTGTTTCTTAAAATTACTTCAGCGATCAGCAGCAATGCAGCGACAAAAGCAAACCAGAAAAAACGTTCTTCAGTATTGGTGTATTTCTTTTCTTTTATGATAGTTTTTTCCAATTCATCAATTTCTTCGTATATTTTTTTCAGCTTTTGTTCATTTGTTGCTCTAAAATACTGCCCTCCTGTCATTTCAGCAATTTCAGTAAGCCCTTTTTCGTCAATTTTAACTTCCATGTTTTGATAACGTGTACCGAAAGCTGTTTTAACAGGAAAAGTCGCTGTACCTTCGCTACCAACGCCTATCGTATATACACGGACATCGAACTTTTTGGCAATTTCGGCAGCCGTCAGTGGAGATACTGCTCCCGAATTATTTACCCCATCAGAAAGTAAAATAACAACTTTGCTGGCAGCTTTACTGTCTTTCAACCTGTTAACAGACGTAGCCAGGCCGTTACCAATGGCTGTTCCATCACTCAGCATTTTTGTGTGAACAGCACCAAACAAACGCATCAATTCCTGGTGTGTCGTGGTAAGCGGACATTGCGTAAAACTTTCGCCAGCAAATATCACCAAGCCTATTCTGTCCTGTGGCCTGTCGGCAATGAAATCCATTGCCATATCTTTGGCAGCTTCCAGGCGGTTTGGTTTGAAATCCTCGGCCAACATACTTCCACTGATGTCAAGCGCCATCATAATATCAATGCCTTCAGAATCAGACTGGTGCCATGAATCTTTTTTCTGAGGCCTCGCCATGGCTATCAACATTAATCCTACAGCAAGTATCCGGAATACAAAAAGAATGTGCCTGAACCTGATGCGCCATGAATGTTTATATCCTTCAAAAGCCTGTAACCCGGATGTTTTTAACTCCGGATCATAATGGTTATGTTTCAATACATACCAAACAATCAGTGGTATGAGGCCAATCAACAACCACAAAAATTCAGGATTGGCAAAGGTATCAATTCCCAGATTCATCATGTTTTATCGTTTTTGTTGTCGTTTGATTCTCGTTTTGTCATTGTCAATATTTTCTTCGTAACTACTAACCGCAAAGACGGAGAGTCGCAAAGTTCTAAATTCTAACGGTCTATCATACTTTCGTGCCATCGTGCCTTCGTGTTCCGTGTTCCGGGTTCCGGGTTCGCCAACTCGCCCTATCGTGCCATCATTCCATCGTGCTTTCGTTCTATTGTATCTTCTTCAATCTCCGATTCCACCAGTTCCACATTTTCATCCCGTGGTTTTTCTTTGGTAGCTTCAACAATTACATAAGCCTGATCCAGGCTGCGCTTGTTTTCGTCGGGTAATGGCATTGATTTTGCAAACTTTACAAAATCTGAGCGTTGCAAAATATCCTGCATTTTCATTTTCATGTTCTCATCCATCAGGTTGTTTTCATCAATCAACGCGTAAATCTCATTGCTTGTTTTTTCCATGGCCTGTACATCATAACGGTTTTCCAGGTAATACCTGAGTGTATCAGTAAGGTCAGTGTAATAATCTTTGACCCTGTTTTTCTGCCACAATTTCTCTGCTTTTATCCTGTCAAGTTCTCTGAAAGCAATGACATGAGCCGGCTCTTCAGGTTTAACTTTTTGTCTGAAAATAGGTTTCTCTGTTTTATAAAAGAAAAAGTAATAAACAACCGCTAAAATCAGCACTACCAATGCACTAAGCCACCACCAGTTGTGTTTAATAAATGTCCAGATGTAATACAGTATTTCCGAAAAGGTCAAAGGGGTTTTATACAGTTTATCATCAATGTCTTTTATCTTATACGCAGTGAACAATGCCTGTTGTGCAACCACGGTATCATACTCCTGTACAAAAACAGTATCAAAGGCTCCCGGAATGCGGTAATCGATCAAAATGGTTTTGTGATTTACCACGAACAATTGCTTAAGCGGAGCTTCCACCATTTGAGCAATTTCCGTTTCCTTGCGTAGGCCAGATGCTCTGAATACCTTACTTCCAAAACGCTGTGTCATGATTTGCCTGAGGGTATCTTTAAGCATATTCAGGCTATCCTGGGACATGCTTTGACGCACAGAATCCGGGATTTGTTGTTCGATTTGTTCAGCAAAATTATTTTTTCCAAAAACAACAATACCTCCCTGTTCTGCATACACAGTATCTACCTTGAGCGTATCCGGATTGACTACCGCATTGACTTTAATGTGTACAGGGTTGGATGATAAAATCAAACTATCTGTACCGGGATTCAGGACAATATGTTGTGAAGGAATTGTGTGTATGCCTTCTTCAAAGCTGGTGATAATGTATGTTTTATGGAGTAGTCCTTTATCTTCATCGTCCCGTGGTTTTTTTCGCTTTATCACTTCAATTTTTTCAGTGATTGTATCTTTGGGATAAGCAGGAAACACAACAGTATCAGAAGATGATGCCGGCAATACGAGTTCATAAACCAATTGGTCTCCTATCAAAATGCTATCCTTATTCAGGCTGGCAGAAACATCGTATTCCTGGGCAGAAATCACAGATGGAAAAACTGCAAAAACATACAATGTTAGTAATGTAAATATCTTATTCATAACTACTATAGCTTTTATTAATTAAAGAACGAACTACTACCTGCGTTTGAACAATGCAATTAATGGTTTAACATAATCCTGGTCCGTTTTCAACTCTGCAAAATCCACCCCTGATTTCCTGAAATTTTCTATGGATTTTTGCCTGAATACATTATAATGTTGCCTGTACAATGCCCTGGTTTGTTTTTCTGCTGTATCAACAAGCAAGGTATGGTTGCTTTCAGGGTCTTTCATTTTTACCATTCCCAAATTTGGCAGTTCGATATCACGCTCGTCAAATACACGCAAAGCCACCACATCATGTTTGTTTCCTGCAATACGCATAGCATCAAGATAAGGATTGTCATCAATAAAATCGGAAATAACAAAAGCTGTACAACGTTTTTTTATGGCGTTGGTAAGGTATCTCAGTGCTTCTGCAATGTTGGTACCCTTGCTTTCCGGTTGAAAATCAATCATTTCCCTGATGATCCTGAGAATATGTTTCTTGCCTTTTTTGGGGGGAATGAATTTTTCAACCTTATCTGAAAAGAAAATAACCCCGATTTTATCGTTGTTGTGTATTGCCGAAAATGACAGCACGGCAGATACTTCAGCTACCAGTTCATTTTTAAGCCTTTCATGTGTGCCAAATTCCTGTGACGAGCTGACATCCACCAGCAACATAACAGTGAGTTCCCTTTCTTCTTCAAACATTTTAATATAAGGGTGATTAAAACGGGCCGTTACATGCCAGTCAATGTTTTTGATGGGGTCACCAATTTGGTATTCACGTACTTCACTAAAAGCCATTCCTTTACCTTTGAAAGCAGAATGGTACTCCCCGGCAAATATCTGGCGCGACAAGCCCCGGGTTTTGATTTCAATGGTTCGTACTTTTTTTAACAGCTCTTTTGTTTCCATATTTTTTAATGAGATGTTAGGTAACACCTGGTTCCTACTAGGGCACTTCCACTTTATTCAATATTTCACTAACCAGTTCATCCACGGTGACGTTTTCAGCTTCAGCCTCGTATGTAAGTCCCATGCGATGGCGCAACACATTATGACACATAGCACGTACATCTTCGGGCAACACGTAACCACGCCGTTTTATAAAGGCAAACGCTTTGGAAGCCAGGGAAAGGTTAATGCTTGCACGTGGGGAACCTCCAAAAGATATCATGTGCTGAATTTTTTCCAACCCAAATTGTTCAGGATAGCGGGTAGCAAAGACAATGTCAAGAATATAGTTTTCAATTTTTTCATCCATATACACATCCCTGACCACTTCACGCATTTTCAGAATTTGCTCCGGTTTTATCACCTGATTTGCTACCGGGAATTTGCCTACCACATTTTCACGTATGATTTTCCTTTCTTCTTCCCTGGTTGGGTAATCAATCACAATTTTCACCATAAAACGGTCAACCTGGGCTTCAGGAAGCGGATAGGTTCCCTCCTGTTCTATGGGATTTTGTGTAGCGAGCACCAAGAAAGGTTCTTCGAGCGAATAAGTTTCATCCCCGATGGTAACCTGTCGTTCCTGCATGGCTTCAAGCAAAGCAGATTGCACTTTGGCAGGTGACCTGTTTATCTCATCAGCAAGGATAAAATTGCTAAAGATCGGTCCTTTTTTCACCAGAAACTCTTCGTTTTTCTGGCTGTAAATCAATGTCCCAACCAAATCGGCAGGCAAAAGGTCAGGCGTAAACTGAATACGGCTGAATCCCGCATTGATGGTGCTTGCAAGGGTACTAATAGCAAGGGTTTTTGCCAGCCCAGGCACCCCTTCGAGCAACACATGTCCATTTGACAACAACCCCACCAGCATTCCTTCCAGTAGTGGTTTTTGTCCCACAATTACTTTTGACATTTCCATGTTCAGCATGTCCATGAAGCTGCTTTCTTCCTGGATACGCTCATTCAAAGCTTTGATATCAACTGTAGTCTGATCCATAATCACATATTTTTTAGTTGGCTGTTTTGCATCACGAAATTAAGAAACTTTTAAATAATAAGCTAACGCATATCAATAAAAGTATCATATATGACAATGGCTTAAAATTTTGTTAAATGATAAATCAGTCTAATGAATCCAAATGATAATGTTTTTTCATCCCCTCATAAATGCCATCAGCCATCAATTTATAGCCTTTGGC
>JAYENB010000272.1:33442-38826 GCA_034721855.1 Bacteroidota bacterium | reverse complement strand
CCGGAACAGCAACTGCAATCATTCTAATAATTAGTTTTATTGGTCATTTTTTAGATTAATTAGAGCAATTAGAAATTAGGTCAATTAACAGTTATTTAATTTTAAAATGTGAACAGTTACTAAAATTCCTTATCTTAGCCGGATAAAGATAAAAAAAGGGTTGCTTTGCGAGTACGTTTTTTAGGCACAGGCACATCAGTAGGCGTCCCGCTCATCGGATGTCAGTGTGAGGTATGTCAATCAAAAGACAAAAAGGACAAACGCCTGCGTACATCTGCCCTGATTGAACACAAAGGGAAAAACATAGTGATTGACACAGGGCCCGATTTCAGGCAACAAATGCTGCGTGAAAACATAACGCACCTGAATGCTGTCTTATACACACACGAGCACAGGGATCATATCGCCGGCATGGATGAGCTGCGTGCATTTAATTTCATCACAAAACAACCCATTGATGTATATGCGGGAAAAAATGTACAGAAAGCGCTAAAAGCATCATTCCCCTATGCATTTGGAGCCAATCAATACCCGGGCAGCCCGAAAATCAACATGCATACCATTTCAGAGGATGATTTTTGTATTGATGACATAAACATCACACCCATAAGGGCAATGCATTACAAACTCCCGATTTTGGGCTTCCGCATTGAAAATTTCACTTACATTACCGATGCAAAGTACATCAGCGGCGAAGAAAAAGAAAAAATCAAAGGATCCAGGATTATAGTATTAAATGCACTCAGGCAAAAACCACATATATCACATTTTTCGCTTGATGAAGCCCTTGAAGTGATCCGGGAATTTGCCCCGGAAAAAGCATATTTTATCCACATGAGCCATAACATAGGCTTACACAAGGAAATTGAAAAGAAACTACCACCTAATATCCATCTTGCGTATGACGGATTATCGTTGAACATTAAATAACAGCATGAAATTAAAATTCTGGATCGCATTGGGGCTGTGCTATTGTGTTATACCCTAAGATTGATTGCAGGTTTGACCAACATCCTACCTGAAGGAAGTGAAAAAGTTCAGGATATCATAACGAGCGCCACCATTCCCCTGGCCTTACCATTGTTATTGTTCAATTCCAACATAAAAAACTGGCTAAAGATGGCAGGCCGCACTTTTTTAAGCATGAAACATAACGGTTTGCAGCTAAAAGTAGTGCGGGCTTAATTGCACTTCATTTTCAAGTAGCTATGTTATTCATTAATATTCAAATTGTTTTAATTTACCACTTCACCCCGCATTACTTTTGAGGTGCTTGTTGGCATTTCGTTGCTATTTCTTTAAGTCTCTTTGTCTCTTGATATATACTTCATCATTTATCTTCTTAAGCGCTTTCATAAAATCTTTGTCTTTTAAAACAGTCAACTGATATTTTGCTATTTCTGTCAATTTACGAAATCTATCTATCTTGGATATTTCATCCTTAATCATCTCAGCATTAAGTGTCTCAAGGTTTGACAAAATTGCTAGCTCATTAATACTTGCAATGTCACGTATATTCATTGATTTATTATTCAAATCCGGATTTGCATCTCTCCAATCTTTTGCTGTACATTTAAATAAAGCAACATTAAGTAAATCTGCCTCCTTGGCATAAGCAATCCATTCTGTTCCTTTTTCATAATTTTTGTCAGGAATGATATGGTTTTTTACTGCATCTGTATGAATATGATAATTTGTTTTACTCAATATTCGCTTAACATTCCATTCTAGGTTGTATTGATTTGTTTCAATCTCTTTAAGTCGCTGATATTCCGTTATTAGGTACAATTTAAAAGTCGGACTTAACCATGATGCAAATTCAAATGCGATATCCTTATGTGCACATGTTCCACCATATCTGCCAGATTTGGAAATGATACCTATCGCTGAAGTTGTCTCAATCCACTTTTTGGGGGTAAGTGAAAAACTATTTGAACCTGATTCAATTCTAAAGGCATCGAATTTGATGCCTTTAAAATTAGGATTGTGTAATTGCTCCCATAATCCAAGGAATTCAACTGTGCTACGTGTTCTCATCCAGTTTTGGATGATATAATTTGTTCTCTCTGAATCACGGTATTTTGCCATATCTGTTATTGAGATATACTCGTTCTCATTCTGTTTGAAAAGAACTATCTCAATATTGTTGACATTTAGTTTGGTTTTACTCATAATCACGTTTTATATGAAAGAACAAATATATTCAAAATATAAATTTGTATTTTTGCAGTGCGACTCTCCGCAATGAATGCCAACGGTTACGGCTAAAAACTGGCGGGCATTTTACCCACTTCATTATCAAATTGTACTGTTGTTTTTTACTTGTAATTTGTTTCATTTTACTACTATCCGGCCGGTTGTTTTTGAGCCGATGTTGTGTGGCGTACATTTTACCAATCTATCAAATAGTTCTGTCTTACAAATATATTTTTCGGAATCCCATTTTTCCTGTTCAATCTTGACTAATCCAAAATAGTCCATAAATCTATCAAATGTTCGTAAAGAATAACATCTTTTTGGGTCTTTAAATTTATGTCCATACCTCGTTGGTGGAGATTCTGCAATCAATTTTGGAAAAGCATTCAAGTATTTGTCAAAATAAAACTCATCCAACCGTTTTTCATATCCATATTTACTTAATAGTATTATTGAAAATCCAAATCCGAATTGTCCAATATTATTATCACCATATGCATCGAAATATGCCCAATTAAATCGCTTGCAGTAAGCAGTAATTATCGTTTTAAACAATTTGTCCGTATCAGATAATTGTTTTTCCCCATTTTTTGTCAAACTTATTTTATTATTTCTTTTTTTTATTAAACCCGATAAATCCATGATAATTCTTGTAAGTGTAGCGGACATAGAATCTGCCTCCTTATATGTCTTAGCATATCTCATACGTTCGTCCATTAAAAATTCCTGACTACATAAATCAGCAACTATTTTTGTCGGTAAAAATCCTTTTTGGGTTAATTTTATTTCTCCATTTTTCTGAATCAGATTTGCGAAATATAAAATCTGCTTCACAATCGGGATTTTCTCATAATCCTTTTTATTTAATAACACAAAACGAATTGGACTTTGGTCTTCAAAAGTATAATATAAAATCCTTGTCATTTCAATCGGGGAGTATCCTTCAAAATCAGGTAGTCCTTGATTATTTTGCTCATTCATTACTTTGTCAATACGTCTTTGCAATTCGTCTATCATATTGAAGAGTGTTTAGTTTGTATGCCACACAACGTCTGTGTATACGTAAAATTCCATTTATTTCTCTATTATGGGTGTATATCCACACCTTTTGTTGTTCAGGTTTATTAATTGTCAAGTTTCACCCCGATACGCCCCGCTACTGGGTAAACAAGGTTGTTTCCGTTATAATCCTGATAAGTTATGAAAACTTGAATTATTATTTTACTTCAAATTTAGTATTTTCTTTTTAAACAGCAATGGATTTTCTTTAAAAATTTACTTTAAGTGATTTTGTGTCGTCATTCGGCAATGCTCAAGAGGTTCGACTCCGCTCACTGCATCGCAATCCTTCGGTGTCGCTTATTTCGACGCTGCTCAATACAGCGCAGAGTGGCAGCTTGGCTCTGCCCTCGTTTTAATAATTTTGGCTACACTCAGCATATTTTACCTAATTGTTCCGTATATAATACTGTTGCTGACAAAAAAATATAAAATTCCGGATCGCATTGGGGCTGTGCTATTGTGTTATGCCCTGAGATTGATTGCCGGTTTGACCAACATCCTCCCGCGTGAGGGATAGAAGCGGTACCCTGCAATTCGCCGTTAGGCGAATGAAGCGTACAAGCGGATAGCCCGACCCCGTAGGAACGGAGGGGGCACGCCCTAATAATTAATAATATCACTCCGTCTCTACATCGTTTTTTCATGCAATCGTGCTATCGTCTCAAATGCGTCTGAATAGTTAGTGCTTGTCAATAGAGTCAGTGTCTAATTCATAATGTTCGAGTTCAAGACTTGCGAAGTATTTATAATCAAGGAGTTTACTTTCGTAAATGACTGTTATAAATACGAGCGTAACGCAGAAATCGGACATTACGGACAGACACTAGTTAAGTTTTTTAATTTTAGCACTGAGTAGTTACAAATAATTAACATAATGATAAATGAATAATACGTGGAAAATATTACTTTTGTTCCAACCATAAAACTCAAAATATTATGAAAAAGATCAGTTTACTCAGTTTGCTATTTGCAGCATTGGTATTTGTGCTTCCGCTACGTGCACAGGAAGACAAAGAAAAAGACGAGAAAGAAAATGCCTATGAATTTGAAATGATTCATGACATACCTACAACACCTGTAAAAAACCAATACCGGGCAGGGACATGTTGGGGATACAGTGGTGTAGCATTGCTGGAATCAGAGTTGTTACGCATTGACAAAGGTGAATTTGATTTAGCAGAATTGTGGATCGCGCGTAAAGCTTACGAAGACAAAGCGGACAAGTATGTACGCATGCATGGAAAAACCAACTTTGGCGGCGGTGGCGCTTTTTATGATGTGTTGTACGTGTATGATCATTATGGCATGCTACCTGAATCTGAATACAGAGGATTAAATTACGGTACCGATAATCATGTGCACGGAGAACTGGATGCAGTGCTGAAAAACTTTGTTGATGCCATTATTAAAAACAAAAACAAAGAACTGACAACGGCATGGAAAGAAGCATACCGTGGTATTCTTGATGCTTACCTCGGGATTGTGCCGAAAGCTTTTGATTATGAAGGAGAAAGTTACACCCCTAAAACATTTGCGGATGGCCTGGGATTAAATATGGACGATTATATCAACATTACATCATACACCCATCATCCGTTTTATGAACAGTTCATCCTTGAAATACCGGATAACTGGCAATGGGCAGAATCATGGAATTTGCCAATGGAAGATATGTTGGCTGTGCTCGATAATGCTATGGAAAACGGATACACAGTAGCCTGGGGTTCTGATGTGAGTGAGAAAGGCTTCTCATGGAAAAACGGGGTAGCCATTGTCCCTTCAGAAGAACGTCCGGATCTTGATGGTTTGGAAAAAGACAAGTGGGAAGACCTTGATGATAAAGAAAAAAAGAAAAAACTGTACAGTTTTGATAAGATCCTGCCGGAAAAAGAAATCACGCAGGAAATGCGTCAGAAGGCTTTTGATAATTACAAAACTACCGACGACCATGGCATGTTGATCACAGGCAAAGCCAAAGACCAGGAAGGAAACATTTACTATAAAGTCAAAAATTCATGGGATACCGACAATATTTATGACGGGTACTTTTTTGCTTCACGGGCTTTTGTGTCTTACAAAACCATGAACCTGGTAGTTCATAAAGATGCCATTCCCAAACAGATCAG
>JAYENB010000272.1:0-33342 GCA_034721855.1 Bacteroidota bacterium | reverse complement strand
TAAAAAAATCACATCCGCTTGAGACAGCCTGCCACGCCCTCCTGCCAGTGAGGGATTGCATAATTAAAGGTGTTTTCAAAGGCGGCCTTGCTCATCACTGAATACGGGGGACGTTTTGCCGGGGTAGGAAATTGGTCTGTAGTAACAGGTTGCACATGGCATTTTAGGTTTGCATGCTGCATGATTTGCCAGGCAAAATCATACCAGGAACACACGCCCTGGTTGGAAAAATGAAACACCCCGCTTTCCCAATTTTTTGTTTCATGCCACCGGTTAATAACGTGAATAATTCCGTCCGCGAGATGGCCGGCATATGTCGGTGAACCCACCTGATCATATACCACATTGATTTTATCTTTTTCTTTTCCCAGCCTGAGCATGGTTTTTAAAAAATTGCCTCCATAAGGTGAATACAACCATGATGTGCGTAAAATAAGGGCGTCAGGTAACTGCTTATGCAGGTGTTGCTCACCCTGAAATTTTGTTTTCCCATATTCCGTCACCGGATTGGCTGCATCGGTTTCCGTGTATGGACGGTTGACTTCACCGCTAAACACATAATCGGTACTGATGTGTACCATTTTTGCGTTATGCTGATTGCACAATTCGCCTAAAAAACCCGGCAGATCTGCATTGAGCATTTTTGCATTGTCTGTATCCACTTCGGCTTTATCCACAGCAGTGTAAGCAGCACAATTGATCACGATATCCGGTTTGCGGGCATCAAAGAAATCCTGCACAGCTTGCTTGTCCAAAAGATCAAGCGCATCAATGTCTGTAAACATGCATGCAGCATTCGTAAATTTGTCTTCTCTTTCTTTAAGGCTGCTTCCCAACTGGCCATTGCCTCCGGTGATCAATATTTTTTTCATCATATTTTGCTTTGCTAACAAAATTAAGTAAAAAAATGGAAGTTATGCCAGTATTGTTATGTTTTTACATTCTATCTCATTGATAAAGTCGGAAGTCCAAAGTTGAGACAAACAGAATTGTATTCGATACAAACATTCTCAGTTCATCTCAATCCACCCCCGGGCTCCAGACTTCCGTCTTCCGACTACGGGCTACATCCACCTGTCTTCCCACAGACATTTGACAATAAAAAAATTTTTATATCTTTAAGTCGTTAAAATTTAATGTTATGAAAACAATCATTGACCTGTTCGAAAACAGCGTAAATACGTTCACAGAAAATCCGTTTTTGTGGGAAAAACAAGGCGGGAAATACGTTCCTACAACATACAATGAAACTTTAAAGGAAGTACAATCCCTCGCAAGCGGACTGATGGAAATTGGTATCAAACCCAAAGACCATGTTGCCCTGCTTAGCGAAGGCCGTAATCAATGGGTAATCAGCGAGCTGGCCATTCTGTACAATCACGCTGTGGATATCCCGCTGTCAGTAAAACTTGAAGCCAAAGAAATCCTGTTCCGGATCAACCATTCGGAATCAAAATTTCTCATTGTATCCGAACAACAGTCCAAAAAAATTGACGAGATAAAAAATGAATTTACCCACATTGAGAAAATCATTTACATAGACAACAATGCCCCTGACAATGAACAAAGCATAAATTGCGAAGATGTAAAAAAGCAGGGTCAATCATCTTTCGACAATAACCCGGAAGCCATTTTAGAGCGCAAGCAGCAAATCAAAGGTGACAGTTGGGCCAACATCACCTACACATCCGGCACCACTTCAGATCCCAAAGGCATCATCCTGACACACAGAAATTACACGGCCAATGTAGAGCAAGCCTACAGCCTGATGGACATTCCTGAGCATTACAAGACCCTGTTGATATTGCCTATAGACCACTGCTTTGCACATGTGGCAGGCATTTACAGTTTTATGGGCAAAGGAGCATCTCTGGCCATGGTTGAACCCGGAAGCACGCCGTTACAAACTTTGAAAAACATCCCCAAAAACATTCAGGAAATCAAACCACACCTCTTGTTGAGTGTGCCGGCACTGGCCAAAAATTTCAAAAAGAACATTGACGCCGGGATTCGCAAAAAGGGTGGTTTTACGTACAAGCTATACCAGTCAGCCCTGCGCAATGCTTATAAATACAACAAAGAAGGCCACAACAAAGGACAGGGTTTGAGTTTTTTCCGCAAGCCACTGCATGCTTTGTTTGATGCCATGTTGTTCAAAAAAATACGGCAGTTTTTCGGCGGCAACTTGACATTTTTTATCGGCGGGGGTGCGCTGTTGGATATTGAATTGCAACGGTATTTCTACGCTATTGGCATACCCATGATGCAGGGTTACGGTTTGTCTGAAGCAACGCCCATAATCAGCTCAAATGCACTGCACAAACACAAATTAGGTTCCAGCGGCTTCCTGGTAAGCAACCTGGAGATAAAAATTTGTGATGAAGACGGAAACGAACAACCTCCCGGGCAAAAAGGTGAAATTCTGGTAAAAGGCGAAAATGTGATGTACGGCTATTGGAAAAATGAAAAAGCCACCAGAGAAACCATCAGGGACGGATGGTTACATACTGGCGATATGGGTTACTTAGATGAAGACGGATACCTCTATGTGCTTGGCCGGTTTAAAAGCCTGCTGATTGCCAGCGACGGTGAAAAATACAGCCCCGAAGCCATCGAAGAAGCACTGGGCGAAAAAACACAATTCATTGATCAAGTGGTTCTGCACAACGATCAGGATCCTTATACCGTGGGATTGATTTTCCCCGACAATAACGCCCTGGAACGCGCTCTGAAGGAAAAAGATACAGATTTTTCAGAGCAGGCAGGCCAAAAAGAAGCCCTGAAGCTGATCCAATCAGAGATCAATGAGTTTAAAAAAGGCGGAATCCATGAAGGCGAATTTCCCGAACGCTGGTTGCCATCAGCCATAGCTGTGCTGGATGAAGGGTTCAACGAAAAAAACAAAATGATGAACAGCACCATGAAAATCGTGCGTGGTAAAGTAACTGATTTTCACAAAGAAACGATTGACTTCCTGTATGATTTCAACAAAACTGATGTGATTGAGAAAAACAACATCAAGGCAATAGCCTCAAACGGGAAAATGGTAGTACCGAATTAGAAGTGTGTGAGATGGAGTGACTGAGAGATAGAGTGATGGAACGATAGCACGATGGGGTGATGATGAGACGGATGAGACGTCTGCGACAGGGGTTTGGAACACTGATGACGCGGATTTCACGGATTTTCGCGGATTAGCTGTCTGCGACAGCTGTTGTTGTTTTTGTCCACAGATTGAATGGAGATTGAGTGACGGAGAGATAGAATGATGGAAAGATAGAGTGATGGGACGATAGCACAATGGCATGTTGGGGCGAGCTGGTGATGGGGTGATGAGGCGAGTTGGTGAGAGGGTGATAACCTTACCAGACACCTACATTCATTCTATCTTGTCCTGAAATAAGTTTACATAAAAAGTAAAAAAATACAGGATTATGAAACGAGCCATGATTATAGCATTACAATGGGAACCTGAAATCATTGACCGTTTAAATTATTCGTTAAAAAACTAAATTTTATGGACACAGACAATTTATCAAACGAAACTTACAGAGCAGTGATCATAGAAGCTGAAAAGTTTACCCACGATTTAACGATTCGATTTGGCGTTTTAGCATCTTCCTGTAAAAATGAAAAAGAGTACCTGGAAATGTCCGAAGAGCTGATTAAAGAAATGCTTTTACCGCTTTTGTAAATGTAGTTGTTTAGTATTGCCGTTCTGCAAAAAAAATTTGATTTTACCACATAAATGCTTATATATTACAAATATGTGCTTTCAGTGAAATACATATTGATTTATGAATTATAAGACACCAATACTATGAAAAACATCAGCTTGACTCTAATCTGCCTATTTGCCTTTGGTTTTGCCGGGGCTCAAAACATTTCTTTTACTTTTACGGCTCATTATCACAGCGAATACGCGCCACTGGACAGTGTGCTTGTTGAGAACCTCAGCCAGAGCGGGAATACAACTCTGTACTGGCCGGACACGGTGCTGAATCTTGACATGAACGACATTCCTGAATTAACTCCAAGAATTAACAGGCTACTTCTTTCGCAAAATCATCCCAATCCGTTTCAGGGCAGCACTGAAGCCGAACTATTTCTCCCGGAATCTGAAAAAGTGTGCCTGGAACTGCATGATATCCATGGACAGAAACTTGCAGATTACCCGGCTGAATTGGAACGCGGCAACCATGTTTTTACAATTCATACTGGTAGAACAGGCGCCTGTATTTTGACCGCCCGTGCAGGCAATACCACAGTGCACATTAAAATGATCAATACAGCTTCGTGTCAGGTTAGCGCCGCATCTATTGATTATCAAGGCAATCCGGCGGATACCGGGACAAAAAACCTGCAGCAAAAGCAAATTGCAGCTAATCGCTCCGGTTTTGTGTACAATAACGGGGATGAGCTTGGTTTTACTGGGTATGTGGATGATGTTTATGGGCAGCAATTTTAATCAGAACATCAGCAGTTGGGACGTAAGTGGTACCACTGATATGAGTGATATGTTCAGTTATTCCGAATTTAACCAGGATATTGGCAACTGGGATGTTAGCAATGTAACTAACATGGCCAGTATGTTTAGCCATTCTGTTTTTAACTAGGATATCAGCAATTGGAATGTTAGCAGTGTCACCAATATGGGGTCTATGGAATACAATTCGCGTGGCATGTTTCAGAATTCGGCTTTTGATCAGGATATCAGTGAATGGGATGTATCCAATGTCACCAATTTTCACTATTTTTTTAAAGATGCCGTACTTTCCACCGAACATTACAATAATTTACTGATACAATGGTCGGAACTGAACCTGCAACCAGACATTTTTTTATATGGTGGCAATAGCATGTATGATTTGGGGTTGCCTGCGGTGAAACGGCAATACATCATTGATGAATTTGGCTGGACCATTACAGACGGTGGAGACACAGGCGAGCAGTACTAATAAAAATTGCTTAGCCAATAGATTTCCGGCTACACTTGAATGACTCGTCCTGAAATAGGTTTACACTAAAAAAGTAAACATTATGGAAAACAAAAGCAGGTCACGACAATTAAGATTTAACGAATCAGACAAACATTTAATTATCCGTGATTATTTAGAGTCTGTCAATAAAGTCAGTGTCTGATTCATAATGTTCGAGTTCAAGGCTTGCGAAGTATTGGCAACCAGGAGTTTACTGGCGTAAATGACTGGTTGCCAATGCGAGCGTAACGCAGAAATCGGACATTATGGACGGACACTATTTAGAAACCGGCCAAACGAAAGCATCCATTTGGAAGAAATACACAGGTCGTAACAGTGGGGCGTCTCATACCGATATGTGTTCAATTGTGTAATTTTAGTTCGCTTCACTTCTAAAATTATGTAGAATATCCATCGGCATTTTAAAATAAAAGATGTAAGGCATAAATTTCTCTGATATCCGTAACCTAGACTCCTGCCTGATTAATCACATAGCCTGCTCAAAAATACTAAAATGCACGCCGCCATATTTCCGGTGTTCCAGGAAATGGGATAAGGCGCTAAAATCGTGCATTTTGTTGTGTTCCATGATGAGTAGCCCGCCTGGCCGCAGCAGGTTACGGTCAAACACTAACCTGTGGATTTCATGGTAATCATTGGTATTATATGGGGGATCAGCAAAAATAATGTGGTATTCCTGTTGTACTTTTTCGAGATAACTGATGGCGTTGGCATTAAACACGGAAGCCACATCATCATCGGCATCATCAAGGTAGTCAAATGTGTTTTCAATAAAACTGGCCTGTTCAGTGTTGATTTCCACACAGGTAATGTCGTGACAACCGCGCGAAAACATTTCAAAAGAAATGGCTCCACTCCCACTGAACAGATCAAGAAAACGAATCTCATCAAGATTATAATGGTTGTTCATGATGTTGAAAATGCTTTCCCTTGCAAAATCGGTTGTTGGGCGAAATGAAAAATGCTGTGGTAAACGTATGTGTTTGCCTTTTAGTTTTCCTGCAATAATGCGCATGAATCAATCAAAATTTAGGAAATTCACAAAATAATGTGGCCGTGTGTCCTGAAACTGGTATGAATAGGATTTATCGGGGTTCAGGGTTTCCAGGTAAATATGTTTGATGAATTTATTCAATTGAATCAGGGCAAGGTCATTTTTCTCTATCCATCCTGAAAACATCACCGGGCATGTTTTTGGGTCCAGCACGAGTTGTTTGAAGAGGTTCAGTACATAATACACCAGGTCGTTGCTTTTTTTCCAGTTATACACATTGAATAACCTGGGGCTGCCATTGCTGAACACCAGCATTTCGGCAAAAGAATCCCACACCTGCACAAACACGGCATCCGGCTGTTTGGGGTTGTTATATTTGAGTGCTGATTTTACCAAGGCTGCTGCTGACAATTCCACAGATGCCGGTCTTAATATATCGGTCAATGATTTATGCATGGGTTCATCCACCAGCCCGGCTAATTTGTATTCCTGGTTTGGAAATTCCGACAACACTAAGCTTTTATCTACAACATTGGGATAATGAAACTGCATTACATCATTTAGTTTTTCACCTTCCACAAAGGCGTTGGGCAACATCAGCACATCGCGTGAGTAATATACCACATGCTGAACAGGAATGGCAACATCTTTACCCCAGATGTCCGTTAAAAAGGCTTTTTTGTTCTTGTCAGTTTCTTTGGCAGATGGTTCGGATGTTGCATGAAAAGACCTGAAGGCCATGAATTTATTTTCCTTTTTATCCTGTATGGAAAAGCAACATCCATCCGGGCCTGTCAGCACTGACATTGCACAATTTTTAAAACCTGTGTTTTGCAAATTTTTATCAATAATTTCAATAGGCTGCATTAGGGTTTCGGGTTTCGTGTTCCGGGTTTCGTGTGCTATTTAATTTTCCCAGTTTCCTGCGTTGTTGGTTGCTTCTTCGAGTGAGCCTACACGCAAGACACTGTCACCTCTGTCTGAGAAATAATTGATGATCAGCTGTTCATTCAAACCGTCCATAATGTCCCAGAAGTTTACCTTGGCCTCAAATACCTTCACTTCCACTTTAGAACCGGTCATTACCGTTGCTGTATCCATACGGAATTTAGCTTGCGTGCCACAGGGAATGTAAGCCAATGAATCAAGCGGATAGCCGCGATTTTTAAACAAGGTATCTGTCAACGGCATAAAAAACGTATCACGCTGCACAATACCAAGTTCCACAGCTTTTTTCTCGGTGAGGGTATCAGGAACAAAACCTTCTTTTTTCACCACCGGCATATTTCCGTTCTTTACAAAATTGATGAGTGTATCAAAATGGGGTGTATAAAAGCCGTGTTGTTTTTTGAACTCCACCTGGGCAGTACGAATGTCTTCCAGTCGTTCAATGACCTGGTCAAAACGTTTATTTCTTTTCTTGTCAAATTTAATGGGTTTTTGTATTCCTTTCACTATCAATATAGCCAAAAACACAATCACTGCCAACAATACAATTTGAATAATAATCCTGACTGTCTTGTTCATCTTTCTTGTTTTTTATATTTTCGAATCCGTTTTTAAAAATCTATTACCACAAAAGGTATGCAGCAAAATTAGTATTTTTTCATAAAATCCCACAGGATTCAAGCAAAAAAATGATAGAAAACTTCCTAAGCAAACAAATTCTCACCAAATTTCCTTATGAGCCAACCCGTGATCAGGAAAACCTGGTACAGAAATTATCAGGCTTTCTGCACACAAAATCAGAACATTCTGTTTTCTTGTTAAAAGGGTATGCGGGGACAGGAAAAACCAGCCTCATCAGTGCCTTTGTAAAGTCGCTGAAAGATTTGAAAATTAATTTCAGGTTGATGGCTCCAACAGGCAGAGCTGCAAAGGTATTGTCACACTACAGCGGATTTCCGGCTTTCACCATTCATAAACAAATATACAGGCAAAAATCGGGCGGGCAGGTATTTTCCGGTTTTGACCTGAACTACAACAAGCAAAACAATACCATTTTTATTGTGGATGAAGCCTCCATGATATCCAATGAATATGCCCCCAACAGCATGTTTGGCTCTGGCAGGCTTCTGAACGACCTGCTGCAATTTGTCTTCTCTCAGGCAGGGTGCAGCCTGATTTTAATTGGCGATACCGCTCAGCTTCCGCCTGTCAACACGGATTTATCACCTGCTTTGGATGAAACCGAACTGAAAGCCATGGATATGCAGGTAACATCCCATGAGCTAACTGAAGTCATCAGGCAAACCAAAGCATCAGGGATACTGATGAACGCCACCGATATACGCAAAAAAATCAGCACCGACCCTGAAAGCCTGCCGGAACTGACCATACAACAGTACACAGACATAGAACGCATTGGCGGCAATGAGTTAGTGGATATACTGGAAAGCACCTACGATGATGTGGGTATCAATGAAGTGAAAATTATATGCCGATCAAACAAAAATGCCAATGTATATAACCAGGGCGTGCGGAACCAGATTTTGTGGCGTGAAGAAGAATTGTCGCCCGGGGATTTGTTGATGGTGGTAAAAAACAATTACATGTGGTTACCCGATAAAACCCCTATTGATTTCATTGCCAACGGTGATATGATTGAAGTTGTACGGCTGAAAAAAAGGCATGATTTGTACGGGCTCCGTTTTCAGGATGCGGAAATACGTTTCGTGGACTATCCTGAACTGGAAATTGAAGTCCGGCTGATGCTCGATTGCTTAGAGATTGATGGTCCATCATTGACTTCAAAAGCTTCCAAAGCATTGTATGAAAATGTAAAACTTGACCATCAGCATCTTGACGGCAAAAAACGCATGGAAACCATGCGGAAAGATCCATTTCTCAATGCACTTCAGGTTAAGTATGCCTACGCAATGACCTGCCACAAAAGCCAGGGAGGGCAATGGCACAGCATTTTCATTGATCAGGGATACGTTACAGAAGAAATGATGGGAATATCTTATTACCGGTGGTTATACACAGCTTTGACCAGGGCCACTCACAAGGTATATCTTGTGAATTTTCCTGGTGTGTTTTTTAATCAGTAATCACACCTGAAAAATAGGAAATCTTTAAAAAAATGAAAACATAAGTTTGCAAAAACTACCAATCAGGAAGTTCAAAAACCTGTCAGGCATCAGTTTACCGGCGTAGCGAAACAAAGACGGAAAAAAACGGAGACTGCTCCAAAATAAGGTGTTGGGGGTTAGGTTTTAGGAGGGAAACTTTTCCTAACACCCAAATCCTAAGTTTATTTGAGATTAATATTTGATTGTGGTTTGAATTTCATGCTGATTGAATTCACGCAATGCCGGGTATTTTTATCCGTAAACCCCTCACCCGTAAACACATGCCCAAGGTGAGCACCACAGTTGTTGCAGATGATTTCTGTCCTTCTGCCGTCAGCATCAGGCACGCGTTTCACAGTACCTTCAATTTCATCATCAAATGAAGGCCAGCCACAGCCGGCATCAAATTTACTGGTTGACCTGTAAAGCTCAGCTCCACAACGCTTACACACATATATGCCATCCTGCCAGTGGTCATTATATTTTCCACTAAAAGGCATTTCTGTGCCCTTTTTAATCATCACCTGTTTTTCTTCAGGTGTCAGATCGCGGTAATTATCTTGTGTGTTCTGTGCCATAATCAATGAATTTATCAACATAAACATCCATAACAATACATGTTTCATCATTCTGTTTTATCTCAATAACAGCATCAATCGAGTTTTGTTTAGACTGCTCAGGGAGCGGAGAGATAGCACGATAGGGTGACGGAGTGATGGAGTGACGGAGAGGCAGAGAAATGGGGTGATGGAATGTTTTTTTTATTTGGGCGTGCCCCTTATTTTTTTGGGCTTCTCGCTTAGCGAGTGATTCGCTAAGCGAGAAGCCAAAAAAAAATAAGGGTCGGTCTCCGGCTATTAGCTGCTTTGCTTCGCCTTCAGCCTGCAAAGCTGTGGACAGGAGCTCTGTTCCGCCGCTCTGCCACAGCAACAGGCTGTAAGGCTCATCTTCAGCAGGCTAACCGCCTCCGCCCTCACGCGGGATGGCACGATAGTCCATTAAATTTTAGAATATACCATCCTTGGTAATTCATAGAAAATTTTCTACAACCTCAAATCCGATACTTATCGGCAATTTGCTATTCACATCAATTTTATATTTTTTTGAATGAGTAAAAATCACTGTGTATGCAGCAAAAACCCTGGAACGATTATCCCGGTTTCATAAGGCAACATTTTGGAGAACGGGTACAAAAAATATCCGTCAACACGGGTCTCGGCTGCCCCAATCTTGATGGCACCATAAGTCGTAAAGGCTGTACATATTGTGACCGGAAAAGTTTCAGCCCGTTTTACTGTTCTGCGGAAAAATCCATAACTCAACAATTGTATGAAGGGATTGCATTTTTCTCAAAAAAGTACAAAACCCAACAATACCTGGCTTATTTTCAGAATTACACCAACACATATACGGACTTTACCACATTTAAAAAACTCATAAATGAAGCCCTTTCGGTACCCGATGTCATCGGGCTGGTTATTGCCACACGTCCCGACAGCATCAGCCAGGCACAAATTGAACTGCTTGACAACTTAGGAAAAACCATGTTTGTCAGTGTGGAGTTTGGTGTTGAATCAACGCTGGATGACACCCTGAAATTTGTCAATCGGGGTCATGATTTTGCCTGTACACGGGATACATTCAAACGTTGTGCGGACAAACGCTTTTTTACCGGGGCTCATCTCATTATGGGCTTCCCGGGCGAAACAAAAAAAGACATGATAAATCACGTTTACGGCATCAACACATTGCGCCCCGATTTTCTCAAACTGCATCAGCTTCAGGTACTGCGGCACACAGCGATGGAAAAAACCTTCGAACAAGATCCCGGAAAATTTGTTATTTTTACTACAAATGATTATATTTCGCTGGTGGCTGATTTTCTTGTCAGGCTGGATCCGGCTATTATTGTTGAGAGATTTACGAGCGAATCTCCACAGGATATTGTTATCAGCCCTAACTGGAAAGGGTTGAAAAATTTTGAGTTTGTTGAAAAACTGAGAGCATACATGAAATCTCTACATTTATACCAGGGAAAAATGTTCAATAACCATGAAAATAATTGACATACATACACACAGTTTATTAGGAGACAATGAATACCTGGAATTAAAAAGTTTTTTTCACAAAAGCTACATTCCGGAAACTGAATTTTTCTCTGTTGGCATACATCCATGGCACGCTGAAAAAGCAGACACCGGTACCCTGATAGATGAGTTGCGTCCCAAAGCACACAAAGCATTTGCCATTGGAGAATGCGGGCTTGACAAAAACTCATCATGCAGTTTTGAAAAGCAAATGGAAGTTTTTGAAGCTCAGATTGACATCAGCGAAAAACTGAAAAAACCGCTGATTATCCATGCTGTCAAAACCTATCCCGATGTCATATCCCTGCATAAAAAACACCACCCCAGTCAGTCATGGATAATACATGGTTTCAGGGGCAACATGCAAACCATGAAAGCATGCACAGACCATAGGATTTACTTGTCTTACGGGGCTTTGTTAATGCGTGGATTCGAACCCCACGAAACGGTTTTTAAAAATACCCCTGACAACCTGCTTTTCCTCGAAACCGATGAAAGCAACGTCAGCATCAGGAAAATATACGAACGGGCAGCCTTCATTAAAGGCATTGCTTTTGATGATATGGTAACTCAAATCAACCAAAATTTTAAAGCCATTCAACATTATGCACACTGACTGGCAAATAAAAACCCGTTTGTTGCTTGACCAGGCACATCTCCGTGCATTACAAAACACCCATGTGCTGATTATCGGGCTTGGTGGTGTGGGATCGTGGGCTGCAGAACATTTGGTACGTTCAGGCATTGGAAACATCAGCCTGGTGGATAACGATACAATCAGTGAGTCAAATATCAACCGGCAGGCTATAGCGCTTCATTCAACTGTGAACAGAAAAAAAACGGATGTTATGGCTGAGCGGCTAAAGGACATCAACCCTGATCTGATCGTCAACACATACGACACATTTGTGGATGAAAAAACACTCTCTGTCCTGCCCTCTTTTGATACATTTGATGTTGTGCTTGACTGCATTGACACATTAACACCAAAGATTTCAGTTATACAAACCTGCCTTGAAAATAAAACCCCGTTGATTTCGTCACTTGGGTCTGCCGGCAAATCCGATCCTTCCTGTGTTCGTATTACGGACATCAGCAAATCCTACAATTGCATGCTGGGACGGATGTTGCGAAAACGGCTACACAAAATTGGCATTTACGAAGGATTTTCAGTGGTATTTTCACCTGAAGCAATTGATAAATCAAAAGTAGTACAGGAAAATGGCAGAAACAAGCGATCCAGTGCCGGCTCCATTTCAATCATCCCTGCATTGTTCGGAACCCTGATGGCAGCAGAAGTCATTGACAGATGTAACCCGTCCAACAAAAAGAGCGTCCATGCTGGCACAGAATTTGAATCATAAACAATTAAATATACACCTATGAGAAACATAACATTAATATTTGCACTTGTAATGAGCTTGTGTGGTTTTGCACAAGAACAAAAGATGGTAACCATAAAAACAGATGTGAGTAACTTCAACAATGATGCCAGGGAAGGGGAGCAAATCCTGTTTGAAAGCCAGAACACAGGGAAAACTTACAAAGGCATCAGCGATGCATCAGGTAAGTTTAGCATACAACTGCCTGGCCCTGATAAATACCAAATTAAAATAAAAGGGGTAGGCATGGAGCAGGATTACCAGGAAATGGAAATTCCCAAACTGCAACCCAACCAAACTTATGGAACCTTTGAGCTTACCATCAAATTTGATCCGCCTAAAATATTTACGCTTAACAACGTATATTTTGACACGGGGAAAGCAACCATACGACACAAATCCAGTGACCAGCTCAATGAACTGAAAGAATACCTTGAGCTCAAACCTGATATACGTGTGGAAATTGCCGGACATACAGATAAAGTTGGCAGCGATGAAAGTAACATGAGTTTATCTCAACGCCGTGCCGAAGCCGTAAGAAATTGGTTGGTACACCGTGGCATTGACGGAGACAGAATTGAAGCGAAAGGCTATGGTGAAACCCAGTCTATTGCAAGCAATAATACCGCAGAAGGCCGTCAGAAAAACCGCCGTGTGGAAGTCAGGATACTGGATGAGGAATAAAAACGTATTGGGAAGCGTTCACAGAACGCTGAAATTAGAAATTGAAAATTCTTAATCAAAAACAAATATTATTCCCCTATTATCTTAATCAACACCCGTTTTCTACGTTTGCCATCAAATTCGCCGTAAAATATTTGTTCCCAGGGACCAAAGTCCAGCTTTCTTCCGGTAACAGCCACTACCACTTCACGTCCCATAACAGTGCGTTTCAAATGCGCATCACCATTGTCTTCAGCGGTATTGTGATGATAACGTGAGTATGGTTTTTCCGGGGCAAGTTTTTCCAGCCATTCTTCAAAATCCTGATGTAAGCCGGGTTCATCATCATTGATAAACACACTTGAAGTGATGTGCATGGAGTTTACCAAACACAATCCTTCGTTAATGCCTGATTTTTCGAGCTCTTCCTCTACCACAGGAGTGATATTGATTAATTCCCTGCGATTGGGAATATCAAACCAAACTTCTTTGCGATGTGATTTCATAAACTTAGCTTTTTTTATGATTTTATAAGTGATTTTAAAATTGCATCAATCCTCTCATCCAGTTCTTTATCCTTCAATTCAATTTCGTTGACATTATCCAGGGTGGTACGAACAGAAACATAAAATTTAATTTTGGGTTCCGTTCCGCTGGGACGGATACTGATTTTGGTACCATCAGACATCAAAAACTGTAACACATCTGATTTGGGAAGTGTAATATCGTACCTCAAATCGCTGATTTTATCAACGGCCTGCTGTTTCAAAAAATCATTTACCATGGTTACCTGTACCCCATTAATGCTATCAGGACTTTTATCCCGGAGGTTTTCCATCATACTTTTTATGGCCTCCTCTCCTGATTTGCCTTCTTTCTTAATTGAAACCAATTCCTCTTTATAAAACCCATATTTCAGGTATATTTCAACCAGGATATCATGCAGTGTTTTGTTTTTAGACTTTGCCCAGGCTGCAGCCTCTGCTATTAATCCGCAGGACATCACAGCATCTTTATCGCGCACAAAATCAGCAGCCAGGTATCCATAAGATTCCTCGCCGCCTATGATGAATTTTTCTTTCCCTTCAAGCTCCCGTATCTTGGCTGCAATGTATTTAAAACCGGTCAGTGTATCGTAACTGATAACATCAAAACTATCTGAAATTTCTGCCAATAATTCGCTTGTGACAATGGTTTTTACGGTAAATCCATTTGTCGGGATATTACCATTTTGTTTCAGATTACATAACACATAATAATATAAAACAGAAGCAGTCTGGTTCCCATTGAGAAAATAATAAGAACCATCATTTTTTCTGACAATCACGCCTACCCTGTCGCCATCAGGATCAGTGCCCATAACAAGCTCAGCATTGGTACTTTTGGCTTTTTCCATGGCCATATCAAAAGCGGCTGGTTCTTCAGGATTGGGCGATTCAACTGTTGGGAAATTTCCATCGCTTACATCCTGCTCCGGCACATGAATGATGTTTGTGAATCCCAGGGTTTTTAAATATTCCGGAACCAAATGCACGCCAGTGCCATGCAATGGAGTATATACAATCGGCATATTATGCTGTGCTTTAATTGCATCGGGGGACAAACTCAATGCAGATAATTTTTCCAGGTAAGCCTTGTCCACTTCTTCACCGATGGCATGAATGCGTTTATTGTTGGCATTATAATTAACACTATCGGGTGAAGCTATGGACTTCACTTTTTCAATAATGCCTTTGTCATGTGGATAAATGATTTGCCCGCCATCTTCCCAATACACTTTATAACCGTTATATTCTTTTGGATTGTGTGAAGCTGTTACCATCACCCCGCATTGACATTCAAGGTGCCTGATAGCAAAGGACAGTTCAGGCGTAGGCCTTAACTTATCGAACAAAAACACATCAAATCCATTAGCACTCAATACATTTGCTGTAGTTTGTGCAAACAATGTGGAATTATTGCGACAATCATAAGCTATCACAGCTTTAGGGTGCTTCAGCTTTTTCTCTGCTTTGATATAATTTGCTAATCCCTGTGTGGCCATACCAACCGTATAAATATTCATACGGTTAGAACCAACACCCATGATGCCTCTCATGCCGCCGGTACCAAATTTTAAATCTTTATAGAAGGCCTCTTCTGCCCCATCAGGATCATTGGCAATCATATCTTTAATAATGCCTTTGCTTTCTGCATCAATATTTGAATGCAACCAAAGGTCAATTTTCTTTACGGTGTTTTCACTCAGTTGATTTTTCTTCATATCTTTGTCTTTAATAAAATACACATTGAAAAGGCATATTGTAAAAAAAATATTTTGTCGTCTTTTCAAGCCTATTCACTGAATTGTCAGGTAAAACATTTCTTAAAAATATAATTATTGTGAATAACATATAAAATCTTTACCGGATGTTTTCAAAATAATTTTATCTTCGCAAAATTAGAAATAATATTGGAGAAATATAATTATTTTATTGTACAACAAAAGATATCAGACATGAGTAAAAACAAGAAATTCATGACCTGCGACGGAAATATGGCTGCTTCTCACGTGGCTTATATTTTCAGTGAAGTCGCATGTATTTACCCCATCACACCATCATCCACAATGGCAGAATACATTGATGAATGGGCTGCTAATGGCAGGAAAAACATTTTCGGACAAACCGTTCAGGTTGAAGAGATGCAATCCGAAGGAGGCGCCTCGGGGGCTGTTCACGGCTCTTTACAAGGTGGTTCGCTAACCTCTACATTTACAGCCTCACAGGGATTGTTGCTGATGATACCCAACATGCATAAAATCAGCGGTGAGTTATTACCGGGTGTTTTTCATGTTTCAGCCCGTAGTGTAGCAGGGCATGCATTGTCTATTTTCGGAGACCACAGTGACGTGATGAATTGCCGCACAACGGGATTCAATATGATTGCTACCGGTGGCATACAGGAAATTATGGATTTGGCACCTGTGGCTCACCTTGCAGCCATCAAAGCACGTTTGCCGTTTGTGCATTTCTTTGACGGGTTCAGGACATCACATGAAATACAAAAAGTGGAATATTTCGATAACGATGATATGGCTCCACTGGTCGATTATGAAACACTGAAAACATTCAGGAACAATTCACTGAATCCTGAACATCCCGTAACCCGTGGAACTGCTCAAAATCCTGATATTTACTTCCAGGCAAAAGAATCTGCAAACAAATTTTATGAGCCGGTTGCTGATATTGTTGAAGAATACATGCAGCAGGTCACCAAACTGACAGGTCGCGAATATCATCCTTTCAATTATTACGGGGCACCGGATGCAGAACATGTTGTTATTGCTATGGGAACAGTTACTGATACCCTCAGGGAAGTGGTTGACAGTCTTGTAGCTAAGGGCGAAAAAGTTGGTATGATGGCTGTTCATCTTTACAGGCCTTTTTCAGCCAAATATTTCATGAAAGCCATGCCTGAAACAGTAAAACGCATTGCTGTATTAGACAGGACAAAAGAACCGGGTGCTAATGGAGAACCATTATACCTTGATGTAAGAGACCTGTATTACGGCAAAGAAAATGCGCCGGTCATTGTTGGTGGAAGATATGGACTATCATCTAAAGATACTACTCCCGCAATGATGGTTGCTGTGTATGATAATTTAAAAATGTCAGAGCCAAAAAACAACTTTACCGTCGGCATTGAGGATGATGTAACCTTCCTCTCATTGCCTAAAAAAGATGAGATTTCTGTTGTCCCTGAAGGTACATACGAAGCCAGATTCTTTGGTCTGGGTGGTGACGGCACTGTTGGTGCCAACAAAAACAGCATCAAAATTATTGGTGAATCCACTGATAAATACTGCCAGGCATATTTTGCTTATGATTCCAAAAAATCAGGTGGTTTTACAGGCTCACATCTGCGGTTTGGAGATTTACCAATCAGGTCACCCTACCTGGTAACTACCCCTGATTTTGTAGCCTGCCATGTACCTGCTTACCTGAAAAAATATGATATGCTGCGTGGCATTAAAGATGGAGGCACATTCCTGTTTAATTCCATCTGGGATAAAGAAGAAACCAAAAATCGTATGCCAGACCACATGAAAAAAACACTGGCAGAAAAGAATATTGATTTTTACATCATCAACGCCACTGAAATTGCAGAAGAAATCGGATTAGGAAACAGAACCAATACCATCCTGCAATCCGCTTTCTTTAAAATCTCCAAAGTAATATCTTATGACCTTGCCGTGAAAGAGATGAAAAGAATGATTCAGAAAACCTTCGGCAAAAAAGGTGAAGATATCGTTAATATGAACTATCAGGCTGTTGACCGTGGCGGGAATGTGACAAAAGTTGATGTTCCGGAATCATGGAAAGACATCGAAACCAAAGGATTTGAAATACCTCATAATCCTGATGGAACCGATTTTGTAAAAACCGTTGCCGAAGTAATGAATGCCCAGGCAGGCGATGACCTTCCGATTTCTGTTTTTAATGGAAGAGAAGATGGTTCATTCCCTGCAGGCACAACAAAATATGAAAAACGCGGTGTTGCTGTCAATGTTCCGGAATGGATTGAAGATAACTGTATTCAATGTAATCAGTGTGCTTATGTCTGTCCTCATGCAGCAATACGTCCTTTTCTCCTTACGGATGATGAACTCAAAAAAGCGCCTGAAGGAACACGTAGCCTGAAAGGACTGGGTAAAACCAAAGAATACAAATATGTCCTCCAGGTAAGCCCGCTGGATTGTACCGGCTGTGAAAATTGTATTGATGTATGCCCAGCCAAAGAAAAAGCATTGGTTATGAAACCTCTTGACACACAAATGCACGAAGCAGAGCGTTTCAAATACATGGATGAAATAGTTGGGTACAAGGATACAGTAGTACCAAAAGATAAATCAGTTAAAAACTCACAGTTTGCTCAACCGCTTCTTGAATTCTCAGGAGCATGTCCGGGATGTGGTGAAACACCTTATGTTAAAGCCATCACACAATTGTTTGGCGAACGCATGATTGTAGCCAACGCTACTGGTTGTTCGTCCATCTGGGGTGGTTCTGCACCAAGCACACCATATACTTTCAATTATAAATCAGGAAAAGGTGTGGCATGGGCCAATTCATTGTTTGAAGACAATGCGGAATATGGCTTTGGTATTGCCACCGGGATTGAAAAAATCCGTGAAAAAATCAAATTATGGATTGAAAGTGCAAACTGGGATGCTGAAACCAAAGAACTGGGACAAAACTGGATTGACAACATGGAGGATGCTGCCGGTTCGGAAGAAGTTAGTGAAAAACTGCTTGCCAAACTGGAAGCCATGAATGATGATGCTGCCAAAAATATTCTGGAATTCAAAGATTACCTTATTAAGAAATCTGTTTGGATTGTTGGCGGTGACGGCTGGGCTTATGACATCGGATACGGCGGACTGGATCATGTCATCGCTTCAGGGAAAGATGTAAACCTGCTTGTGCTTGATACTGAAGTATATTCCAATACAGGAGGACAAGCTTCCAAATCAACTCCTGTTGGTGCGGTAGCTAAATTTGCTGCCAGCGGCATGAAAACCCGCAAAAAAGACCTTGGTGCTATGGCTATGGTCTATGGTTCTGTTTATGTTGCACAGGTAGCTATGGGGGCCAGCCAAAACCAGTTCTTTAAAGCTATCAAAGAAGCAGAAGCTTACCCCGGACCATCATTGATCATTGCTTACGCTCCATGTATTAACCATGGTTTACGCAAAGGCATGGAAAAAACACAAACCGAGGAAGCCGATGCTGTAAAATTCGGATTCTGGCACAATTACCGTTACAATCCCCTGCTGGAAAAAGAAGGGAAAAATCCATTTCAACTTGACAGCAAAGAACCTGATTGGGACAAATTCCAGGATTTCCTGTTGGGAGAAACACGATTCCTTTCTCTTACAAGAACATTCCCGGAAGAAGCCAAGAGACTCTTCAAAATCACAGAAGAAGATGCCAAATGGCGGTACAACTATTATAAACGATTGGCCGAGCAAAAATAAGCCGGGAATATTTAAAAGAACAGATAATAAATTTATTGGATAGATTTCTTGTTTGCGAAAAAAATCACTACGCCGGACAAATATGCAATGAATTGGCGATGGAGCGAGTTGGCGATGGAGCGAATTGGCGATGGGGCAATAAGGAATATGAACTAACCAAAAAAATATATTATGACAGTTATTAAATCAGTAAGGGAATTAGAAGTGTATAAATTTGGCGTATGAGGCTGCAATGGAGATTTTTTTAATGACCAAAGATTTTCCTACTGAGGAAAAGTACAATTTAACAAGTCAAATCAGAAAATCATCCCGCTCAGTGGTCAGTAACATTGTAGAGGCCTGGCGAAGAAGACGTTATCCGAATACTTTTGTTTATAAATTAAACGATTCCGAAACCGAAGCCAATGAAACCATTCTATGGTTAGATTTTTCTTTAGATTGTAAATATATTTCAAAAGAAAAATATGATAAGTTATCCGACAAATACGATCATATATTATCAATGCTGGTAAACATGATTAATAATAAGGAAAAATGGAGAATAAGGCAAATTATTAACACTTCGCCAACTCGCCAGCTCGCCCCATCGCCAACTCGTAAAATCAATTTAGCTGGACAGGTTTTTGATCTTTTAATCTATCAACCATTTATTAGTCCCCAACCCGAAAAAAAAATCAGGGTTCCCAAAAAAATAACAATAAATTCAGGAAGTGTTATATAAGAGAATATAAACATTATTTCGACACCATGTAAATGCAAAACATCAAAAACACGGCATCAACCATAAAAAACTACGCTTCCTTGGTAAGATTTAGTCACAGCATTTTTGCGCTGCCCTTTGCACTGACCGGGTATTTCTTGGCTATTTTTCATTACAACTATCCATTTGATTGGAAAGATGTTGTTTTTGTGATTATTTGTATGGTACTGGCACGCAACACGGCCATGGGGTTCAACCGGTATGTCGATGCACACATAGATAAATTGAACCCACGCACCGCCTCCCGCGAAATCCCGTCAGGCATAATCAACCCCAATCATGCTTTGGCTTTTATAATCATCAACATGTTTCTGTTTGTTGGCCTAACCTGCTTCATCAATCAACTGGTGTTTTTTTTATCTCCCGTGGCACTGTTGATCATCACAGGGTATTCATACACCAAACGATTCACAGGATTATCTCATTATATTCTCGGACTTTCACTATCCATTGCTCCAACAGCAGCGTTTTTGGTGGCAAGTGCTCATTTTGAATTGCTTCCGGTATTGCTTTCTGGCATGGTTCTTTTTTGGACTGCAGGCTTTGATATTTTATATGCATTGCAGGATGAAAAATTTGACAAAAAAAACACCCTTTTCAGCATACCTGTCTTGGTGGGCAGAAAAAATGCTCTAATCATATCATCTCTAACGCACCTTATAAGCATTGGGTTTCTAATAAGTTTTGGCATTATTTTCCAGGGCAACTGGGTTTTTTGGCTGGGAGCAGCTTTATTTACAGCCTTACTTATTTATCAACATTACATTGTAACACCAAACAACATTTCCAGGATAAACCTGGCCTTTGGTACGCTCAATGGCATTGCCAGCATTGTTTTTGCTGTTTTTACCATCCTGTCAATGCTGTAATTACCTGAGATTTATTTTTTCCATATCTTTCTCTTTCCATCGCCCCTTCGTACTTTCGTGCTCTCACCCTCCCGCGTGAGGGCGGAGGCGGTTAGCCTGCTGCTGATGAGCCTTACAGCATGTTGCTGTGGCAGAGCGACCAGCGGAAGCTCCTGTCCACAGCATAACAGGCTGAAGGCGAAGCAAAGCAGCTAATAGCCGCAGACCGACCCTGATTTTTTGGGCTTCCGCCGTGATACGCTTAGCGATTCATAGCGGACCTAAAAAATAAGGGGCACGCCATGTTAAAGGGACTTCTAATATTTTTTCTGATAAATAATTTAAAAAAAATAAGTGCGTTAATAAGCTAAGCATTATTTTTGCAGTATCAACGATATGAAAGTAATCTTCTTCATTATTGTATTCATTACAGGCTTTGTTTTTCAAACAATGGTTAGTGCTCAGGTACCCCGCAGTGACAGTTGTGGTATATCTGAAAACAAAAAAGCACAAAAACATTTTGATAAAGCCATGGAACTCTATTATGAAGATCGTGATCAAAGCAAAAAGTACCTATTAAAAGCCTTAGAAGATGACCAGGATTTTGCTGATGCATATTATGTGCTTGCTGATATTGCATACCAACAATATCAAAACTCAACATTACCAAAACAAAAAAAAGCATTTAGGGCCACTGCGCAAAATCACATGATAAAAGTGGTGAATATCTGTCCCGGATACGATGAATACAGGGTAAATTATCTAATTGGAGAAAATTTCTACCTCAATAAAGAAGATAAAAAAGCGATGGAATATCTGGAATTTTATTTGGAACACGGCAACAAAAAAGATCCCGAATATTCAGCAGCAAAAAGTATAATCGACGAATTGAAAACCATACGAGAATTAAAGCAAAAGCCGGTTCTCTTCAATCCTGAACCTGTAAAAGGGGTATCAACACCCGATGATGAATACCTGCCGCTTATTTCTCCTGACCGTGAACTTATGTTTTTCACACGGCGTTACCTGAAGAATGACATCAACAGCATATATGGCGACAGAATGCTCGAAGAGTTTACAGTGGCATACAAAGCCGACTCATCTTACATGCATTACAACAACAACGAACCCATGCCACCGCCATTCAACAAAGGCAATAACCAGGGAGGCATCAGCATAACCATTGATAATTCCACCCTGTTTGTTACGCAATGTGAATTTGTCAGCGCTGACTACCGCAACTGTGATATATATGTTTCCTCACGTTTGGGCTATGGATGGAGCAATTTACAAAACCTGAGCCCCAACATCAACAATAAATGGACATGGGAAAGCCAGCCCAGCATCTCTCCGGATGGAAAAACCATATTCTTTGCCAGTATCCGGCCTGAAAATTTTGGGAATGATGACGATGACAATCAAACCAGCGACATTTACTATTCCAAACTTCAGGAGGATGGCTCATGGAGTAAAGCCAAAAACATAGGCAACCCTATCAACACAGATGGCAATGAGAAATCTCCTTTTTTTCACGCTGACAATAAAACACTGTACTTTTCATCAGACCGTCATGCGGGGCTTGGGGGATACGATATATTTTATTCACAATACATCGACGGAGAATGGCAAAAACCAGTAAACATTGGCTATCCTATTAACACTGAAAAAGATGATCTGGGCTTTGTTGTCAACACTCAGGGCAACAGGGCCTATTTTGCATCAAATCAACTGGCAGATAAAGGAAAAGGCGGATATGATATATTCGGGTTTACATTGCATGAAGATGCCAGACCTGATGAGGTATTGTTTGTCAGAGGTCAACTTCTGGATGAAAAAGGCACTCCGCTTATGGATGCACATGTTGAAATCAAAAACACCAACACCTCGGAAGTTTCTGAAGGCATCGTCAATGATGAAACAGGAGATTACGCTGTGGCTGTACGCCTCGAAGAAGAAAAAGAAGACGATTACATCATGCTGGTGAAAAAAGACAATTACAGTTTCACCTCAAAATACATTGACCCGGAAGAAATTGAGACGAATGAAAACCTGCATGTCGATATGGAGGTTAAACCCATAAAAAGGGGACAAGCTGTAAAAATCAACGACATATACTTTGATTTTGGTTCCGATGAATTTGATGAAAAAAGCCTTATTGTCCTTGATAATTTTATTGATTTCCTCAATGACAATCCAAGCATCAAATTTAAAATTCACGGGCACACCGATAACATCGGGAAAGCTTCAACAAACATGGCTCTGTCAAAGAAGCGTGCCAGGGCGGTATATGATTACCTTCATTACAATGGAATTGTTAAATCGCGCATGGATTATGAAGGCTTTGGAGAAGATAAACCTGTTACCAGCAATAATACGGAAGAAGGCAGGGCTAAAAACCGCCGCACGGAGTTTTATATTGTGGATTACTAAGGTATATGATTCATAAATCACAATTCCATTGTATGCAAAAAATCACCACATACTTTTATTTTCTCTTTTCAATTATTATTCCTGCATCACTTTTAGCTCAGGAAAAACCGAATTATACAAACCAGTACCATCACTATGGGATCAAACATTACAATGGTACCGTGTTTGCTCATACTGAAGCGGTTCAAAACACTGCCGGATCCCGTCCATGGGCAATAGAGCTGGAATACTCAAAAAGGCATACCTCATCAAAAGTATGGAATACCTGCCGGTGTTATCCATCATCCGGGGTTGTGCTGGCCTATAAAAATTATGATTCTGATGTGCTTGGGCATGGTGTGCACCTGGCATATTATGTACAATACCATGCCTTGGCTGACAAAACAATAAGTCCCATCATAAGAGGCACCGCCGGGTTGGAATACAACACCAATCCTTATCATGAAATTCATAATCCCGAAAACCAATCCTACTCTATGCATGTCAATGCTTCCCTGCAGGTTGCATTCGGAGCTTATTTCAAAATTAATGATAATATTTTTTCGGATTTGGTTTTTGCATTCAATCACATTTCCAATGGCGGATCCAAAGCCCCCAACAAAGGGATCAACTGGCCTTCTGCAGGGATAGGTTTATATTATTCGCCCGATTATGGAAATATAAAAAACAGAGGTGACAGCATTCCTGTCCAAACATTTACAAACAAATGGATTACCAGGATAAACACCTATCTCACAGCAAAATCACAAATCTATGATGTAAAAGAAATTCACATGATCGGAGGTGCTGAAATGCTTGCCGGAAGAAGGATCAGTAACCTGAATAACCTGCTTGGTGGTTTTGAATGGAATCTCAACGGGCTGCATATCCGGTCAATTGAATATTATGAGCTTGCCGGTAACCCTAACATTTTAAGTGTTTTTGCCGGCCATGAGTTTGTGATGGGAAAATTCAGGTTCAGCCAAAAACTGGGATGGTATATTTTCAATCAAATTGATGATGACAACCTGTGGTATCACAAATGGGGATTGCGGTACAAGCATAATACCAACCTACTGATTGGTGTCGAGGTAAAAGCCCATAAACATGTAGCGGATTACACGAGTTTTACCTTGGGGTATGCTTTTTATTAAGGTGATTTAAAAATACAAATCGCGTTCTCCCTGTTTAATGCGCTCAATGCGTTTTTGAAGTTCTTCTTTGCGGCCAAACCCTTCCAGTTTTTGGGTTTCTTTATCAATCACTTTCCATCCTTTTTTAGCCGTATCCTCTGGTGCATAATCCACCAGGTATTCGGTCAGGGTAAGGATGGCATTTGGGGTACAATACCGCTTGATGAAACCCGGCACAGAAAATTCCATAAAATGCTCTCCGGTACGTCCCAGTCGATAACAGGCCGTACAGAAACTCGGCAAATACCCTTTATCCAACAGTTCCTCAATAATTTCATTGAGCGAACGGTTATCATTGATGGCAAACTGTTCTCTGTTCAGGTTTTGTTTTTCATTTTTACTGGCAGCATAAGAACCAAGCTCCAGTTTGGTCCCCCCGTCAATCTGGCTGACACCAAAACGCATAACAGCATCCCTTACCTGTGCATTTTCACGTGCAGTCAAAATCATCCCTGTATAAGGCACTGCCAATCTTAAAATAGCTATCAATTTGACAAAGTCATCATCATTCACCACATATTTATCAGGCACATTGACCGTAGAAGCGTCTTTTATACGTGGAAATGACAGGGTATGCGGCCCCACATTGTAACATGCCTCAAAATGATTGGTATGCCGCACCATAGCCATGACTTCAAAACGCCAGTCGTACAACCCAAACAATGCCCCTATACCAACATCATCCACTCCTGCTTCCTGTGCCCTGTCAAGCGATGTAAGGCGATACTCGTAATCGGATTTCGGACCTTTTAGATGGTACCATTTGTAGGCTTCAGGATGGTATGTTTCCTGGAAAACCTGGTAGGTACCAATTCCTGCCTTTCGAACTTTACGAAACCCTTCAATATCAAGGGGAGCAGCATTGATATTTACACGCCGTATTTCCCCTTTATCTTTTTTAACAGTGTACACAGTTTCAACGGTATGGGCAATATAATCTGCATCGTAATCATCATGCTCACCATACACCAGTATCAGCCTTTTTTGTCCATTATCTTCCAGGGCTTCCACCTCTTTTACAATTTCTTCATCGCTCAATGTACGCCTTTCTGCATCTTTGTTTGAAGCTCTGAAGCCACAATACGTACAATTATTTATGCACTTATTCCCGATATAAAGAGGCGCAAATAACACAATACGGTTGCCATACACTTTTTCTTTCAATGCCATTGCGCCCTCTTTGATTTTTTCCACCAGTTCGTGTTCATTAGCATTGATAAGGATAGCTGTTTCTCTTAAATTCAGCCGTTGCTTATCTAAGGATTTTGCAATTACCGCTTCTACTTCAGCTTTTTCCGGATTTTTTGTTTCTTCTATGTATCCCCAGATTTCTTCCGGGTCAATAAAAGGTTTCATCCGTTCATCAGCGATTTTGTATTTTTCCGGTTCAAATTTCATTGGTGCTCTTGTCTTTTTTATTATTATTTATACCCGTAATTAATTTAAAATTTTAAAACCAATTTTATTGTTAAGTAATAAACAATAAGATTTTATGTAAAACTATAAAAAAGTAAAGCAATACCGAATTTGGAATGTATGTTTTTTGACACAATTGCCAAGCACAATAATCATTTAAAAAACAGATTCTATCTGTTTCCGGGCATAATCAAGAGCTGCATCAATACCTTTAGGATCAGCGCCTCCGGCAGTGGCAAAAAAGGCCTGGCCTCCCCCGCCACCTTTAAAATTTTTGGCAGCGTTGCGTACAATAGTCCCGGCATTCAGGTCTTTTTCTTTTATTAGTTTATCAGGAATCATAACAGCCATATTTGGTTTGCCCTCTATGCTAGCAGCAAACACCGTAATGAAATTCTTTTTCTGGCGAAACCGGAATGCCAGGTCTTTAAGCATAGCCGGATTATTCACATTTAATACAGAGACAATCAATTTATAATCATCCAATTTTTTTGCTTGTGGTTCCAGTTCATACGACATTTTTTCAACCAGTTGTTTTTGCACCGATTTCAGTTCTTTCTGCAACTGAGCATTTTCTTTCAGTGCATTTTCAACTGACCGCAAGATATTTTTTGAATTTTTAAATTTGGATTCAATAGCATGCAGTGTATCCACTTTCTGCATGATGTATTTTTCTGCCTGTTGACCTGTCACAGCTTCAATACGACGAATACCGGCTGCTACAGATGTTTCCAGTATAATTTTAAAAAAACCAATTTCCCCGGTTGCATTCACATGAATACCACCGCACAGTTCGGCAGAATCACCAAATTTTATGACACGAACCAAATCTCCATATTTCTCACCAAACAATGCCATTGCTCCCATGTTTTTAGCCTCTTCCAAAGGGATGTTCCTGTGTTCCTGCAAATGTATATTCTCACGGATGGCTTCGTTTACCCGTGTTTCTATGTGGCGTAAATCATCGGGGGATACTTTTTCAAAATGCGAAAAATCAAAACGCAGATAATCCGGATGTACAAGTGATCCTTTTTGTTCAACGTGTTTACCCAGAACATCCCGTAAGGCTTTGTGCATAAGGTGTGTTGCTGAATGATTTCTTGCTGAATTATGACGTGCCTCATAGTCAACCTGCGCTTTAAACTCGCCTTGCAGGTTTTTTGGCAATTTTTTTGCTACATGAACGATCAGGTTATTTTCTTTTTGTGTATCCAGTATATCAATGTGTTCATCTTTACTGATGATACGACCACGGTCACCAACCTGTCCCCCGCTCTCAGCATAAAAAGGTGTAAGGTTAAACACAAGTTGATACATACTGCTTTTCTTCTTTTTTATCTTCCTGTATTTTGTGATCACTACATCGGCTTCGGTCATATCGTATCCCACAAATTCTTCCACGTCATCATCACGCAATACAATCCAGTCTCCGGTATCTTTTTTAGCATCTTGTCGTGCCCTTTGCTTTTGCTCCTGCATAGCGTCATTGAATTCCTTCCGGTTAACCACAAGGTTTTGTTCCCGGGCAAGTAAATCTGTCAGATCAAAAGGAAAACCATAGGTATCATACAGGACAAACGCATCTTTGCCGGAAATCACGCGATAATTGTTATCAAGTGTTTCTTTGACAATCCCGTTCATGATGTCCATTCCTTTGTCCAGTGTCCGGAAAAAGGAAGCTTCCTCTTCTTTGATGACTTTGGAAATGAGTTTTTGTTGGCTAACAAGTTCAGGATAAGCCTCTCCCATGATTTTGACAAGCACATCCACCAATTCAAAAATAAATGGCTCTTTAAATCCAAGAAATGAGTAACCATATCGCACAGCACGTCTCAAAATACGGCGGATAACATAGCCTGCTTTCACATTGGAAGGTAATTGTCCGTCAGCAATGGAAAAACTCACAGCCCTGACATGGTCAGCAATCACACGCATAGCAACATCATGCTTTTTCTTTTTACCGTATTTCAATCCGGCCATGGCAGCAATTTCACAAATCAGCGGCTTAAAAAGGTCGGTGTCATAATTGGATTTTTTGTTCTGAAGTACCATGCACAAGCGTTCAAATCCCATGCCTGTATCAACGTGTTTTTTAGGCAGGGCTTCCAGTGTTTTATCAGCCTTCCTGTTGTATTGAATAAACACCAGGTTCCAGAGCTCTATTACCCTGGGGTGATCTTTGTTGACAAGACTCTCACCTGGTTCTTCTTTACGTTCTTTGTCGGATCTCATATCTATATGAATCTCCGAGCAGGGGCCACACGGACCGGTATCTCCCATTTCCCAAAAATTATCCTTTTTACTGCCAGGTAAAATTCTGGAATCATCCACATGTTTTTTCCAGTACCTGCCTGACTCACTATCCGGTAACAGTCCATCGGCTGAATCTCCTTCAAAAATGGTAACATACAACCTGTCCTTATCAATTTCATACACTTTTGTAAACAACTCCCAGGCCATGTCAATGGCTTTTTCTTTAAAATAATCACCAAACGACCAGTTCCCCAGCATTTCAAACATGGTATGATGATAGGTATCGTGGCCAACTTCTTCCAGGTCATTATGTTTTCCTGATACCCTTAAACACTTCTGAACATCACAAACCCGGTCACTAACCGGTTCTTTATTCCCCAAAAACACATCCTTAAACTGATTCATCCCGGCATTGATAAACATCAAGCTAGGATCATCCTTCAAAACCATTGGTGCCGAGCGAATTACTTTGTGCCCTTTGCTTTTAAAATAATCTATAAATTGCTGTCTTATTTGTTTAGATGTCATAATGTTATCGTTTCAAAAATTTTAATACATATACGGCTTGCAAATGTAAAGCTTTTTTGTAAGTTTGCGCCCTGTTTTTTGAAAAATGCATTGTGTATTACCAGCACAATCATGAAATGAAATGTGAGAACAATGGTATTGCGAAAGAGAACACATAAATTCAGGAGGTTGTTCAGAAAAAACGCCTTTTTCAGGTTTTTTTGTTCTGCTGTTATAGGCATTACATTGGGCATTTCGTACGTCTTTATTCATCAATTTGTTATGACTGAGAAACTGACACATGAAAACATGCGCATGACAAATCGAATAAAGATGGTAGAAGACAGCCTTGAGTTTTATGATCAATACCTGGATGTTGTAGCGATCCGCGATAATAAATATTACCGTAATGCAGCCAGCCTTGACAGCATTCCGCAAAAAATCAGGAATGCAGGTTTTGGTGGTGTCAATCCGCATGCTTCTTTATCAGCATACAAACAATCTGATATCATTAAAACTGTGTTGACAAAGCTTACAAAGCTGGATAAAAAATCGGAATTCTGTTAACAACCTAAGGTTAATAAATTCATACAAAAAAACCCTATTTTCTTGCATATTAAATTTAGATGTTTAAATTTGCAAATTCTAATAATTTGAATGACTGTGAAGAAGATGGAAAAATAACGAAAATTTATGGCTAAAAAAAAATACAAATTAAATCCGTCAACATTACGGTATGAGCCTATAAATAAGGGATTTAAATACTATTCTAAAAAGGCTTTGCCATTTATTTTAAGCACTGTATTGTTCGGGGTTATTTCGATGGCATTATACATGCAGTTTTTTGAAAGCCCAACAGAACAAAAATTAAAAAACGAGAATAAATTTCTCTCAAATAACCTTACTAAAATCAACAATGAACTTGATAATGTCACAAAAGATTTAGAGGAAATAGCAAAACACGATAATCATTTATACCGTGTCATTTATCAAATGGACAGTATTCCCGCAAAAGTAAGAAATTCAGGTTTTGGTGGAACTGATAGGTATTTTGATTTAAAAGGCTACAAACATTCCGACCTTGTTATTAACACAGCACAGCGCATTGATAAGCTCAGCAAACAACTAAGGGTACAAAAACATTCATTCAATGAAATATCAGAAGTCCTGCAAAGTGAATCCGAGCGGGTTCAGAACCTGCCCATCATTCAACCCATACACAACAAAGATTTAACACGGATTGGCTCATATTACGGCATGCGATTACATCCCATCCTTGGCATTTATAAAATGCATGAAGGCATAGACCTTACCGCACCTACGGGTACACCTGTATATGCTTCGGGCGGAGGTACTGTGGTAAAGATTGAACACAGCCGCTCACACAGGGGATATGGTAATTTGGTTGTCATTGATCATGGTTACGATGGACTTTCCACACGATACGCTCACCTGAACAGCATAAATGTAAAAAGAGGTCAAAAACTTGACCGCGGTGATAAAATCGGAACCGTGGGCAATACAGGGTTATCAACAGCACCTCACCTGCATTACGAAATCAGGCGCAACGGCGAAACCATCAATCCGCTGTATTATTATATTGACATTGAGCCTGATCAATATGATGATTTGTTGCAACTTGCTCAACTGTCCGGCAAATCTTTTGACTAAATGTGCCGGTTTATTTTTCTGTCTTCTTGTATTGTTTTAGGAATAAAAAGGTAATATTAATTCATTTATTTCTCCGGTTTTTATACCTTTAAACCCAAAATACACTTGTATGTATTTTAGTAATTATGTTCATTTTTAAAAATTATACATTATGCCAAAAATATCTGTAAGAGCTCAGGCCATGCCTGAATCACCCATTCGTCGATTGGTTCCTTTTGCCGATGAGGCAAAACGCCAAGGCAAAAAAGTGTATCACCTGAATATCGGACAACCTGATATACCCACGCCAAAAGTAGCGCTGGATGCCATTAAAAACCTCAATGATAAAGTGCTGGCATACAGCCATTCGGCAGGAAATCCCTCCTATCGAAAAAAGTTGTCGGAGTATTACCACACCGTTGATATTGATGTTACTCCCGATGAAATGCTCATTACCACAGGCGGGTCGGAAGCAATTACCTTTGCTTTCATGGCTACCATGAATCCGGGTGATGAAGTCATCATTCCCGAACCTTTTTATGCCAATTACAATGGTTTTGCCATCACTGCAGGTATTACCATCAAACCCATCACATCCAATATTAATGATGATTTCGGGTTACCTCCCATAGAGAATTTTGAAAAGCTCATCACTGAAAAAACAAAAGGCATTGTGATATGCAATCCCAACAATCCTACAGGGTACTTATATTCTGAAGATGAGCTCAGGCAACTTGAAAAACTTGTCAAAAAATACGACCTGTATCTGTTTTCCGATGAAGTATATAGGGAATTTTGCTATGATGGGCATGAGCATTTTTCGGTGATGAACCTGAAAGACATCCGGAATAATGTGATCATGATGGATTCTGTATCTAAACGATATAGCATGTGCGGAATCAGGGTTGGATGTATGATCAGCAAAAACAAAGAAATCATGGCGGCTGCTCTTAAGTTTGGCCAGGCCAGGTTATGTCCCCCGTATCTTGGACAAGTAGCAGCTGAAGCCGCTGTTGATACACCAAAAGCCTATTTTGATGAAGTGTATAAGGAGTACATTCAACGCAGGGATTATATGGTAAAACGACTGAACCAAATGGAAGGTGTTAAAAGTCCAATGCCCAAAGGCGCATTTTACACCACTGTAGAATTACCGGTTGATGATGCCGACAAATTTGCTCAATGGCTGCTGGAAGATTTTGAATATCAAGGGCAAACTGTAATGCTGGCTCCTGCTTCCGGTTTCTACAGCACCCCAGGGCTCGGAAAAAAAGAAGTACGAATTGCTTATGTGCTCAACATCAACGACCTGGAAAAAGCTATGGATAGCCTGCAAGAAGCCCTGAAAGTGTATCCGGGAAAAACATTGTAAAAAAACATCGCTGCACCAGCCTTTGGGTTTTGATTTTTTTATTCTAATTTCAAACCGTGAACGCTTACAAAAATTCAAATACATTTGTTGGTTCTCAATGAAATATATATATTTATCCGAACATAGAAAACCATAGAAAACCATGGAAATATCAGGAAAACTCTTACAGATCAACGATCCGGTTACTGGTGAATCAGCACGGGGACCGTGGAAAAAACAAGAACTCATCATTGAAACAGAAGAACAGTTTCCCCGAAAAGTTTGTTTATTAAACTGGAATGATAAAGTTGACATCACAGGATTAAAACCCAATGATCAGATCAAAGCTTCCATTAACATTGAAAGCCGTGAATTTAAAGGCCGCTGGTTTACGGATGTAAAAGTATGGAAGATTGAACCGGTTGATAAAAATTCCACAGAAAAGCCTCCAGTAGATGATGCTCCGTTGCCCGGCCCTGACGACATTTCTGATGATCCTTTTGCAGATGACGCCGGCAATGATGATGATCTGCCATTTTAAACGGGTACATTGTCTGTTTCCGATATAGATGAAGTCTTAACGCTGATTATATATTCGATCACGGGGTCATTACGCTTAAAGAAATCCGGACGGGTTTGTTAGCCGGACTCTTTATTTATGGATTATTTAGCATTATTGACCCCTTTATGTCAGAGGATCACTACACCCTGATGTGGATCATTCGGTTTGCTATTGTGTGCCCTTTAATTGCCATTGTTTTTTTCTCAGCTACACTAAACATTTTAGCCGTTATGCCAAACCCCTCTTGATGTTTATATTGTTCATCGCTGAATTAGGCATACTTACCATGATATACATATCGAACAGCCATGAACCGGCTTTGATGGATTTCTGGCAAAACCATTTAAATCAAAAGACCTTATTGCCATCCTCAAACAACACATCAGGGAGTTGACGATTTAACACATGTATTTTTCACAAGGCATGGTATCAATTGGCAAACAAAATAGGTTTGGGTATAGTAAGTCTTTGGACAGGAGCAGTTCCTGATTATAATTACCTTAATGATACCATTACCGAAGCCACAATTACCAACCATGAGTGGGGCCATTGCATTGTCAAAGATGTGGATTTTCACACCCCGGCAGCCACCGGGGACCATAACATACAAATCACCCTCACCGATGCCTACGGAGAAACCACCACCATCACCCGCAGCATACATGTTGAGTACTGCCCTGATAATGTGGTACAGGAAAATAAAAACCCGGCATGGCGGCTCTATCCAAACCCTGCCAACAACAAACTCCACCTGCAAATCCCCACCCTACACCAAACCCAACAAGCCGAAATTTACGATGCCCAAGGCAAACTTGTCCTCACACAATCCATCAGCACAAAAACAGCAAGCTTTGACATCAGCAATGTAAAACCAGGGAATTACATCCTTAAAATTGACGGTGTAAGTAAGGGTTTTACGGTGGTGCGGTGATAGACCGGTGGTTTTGGTGATGCCGGTGATTTCGAGACGATTTTGCTAAGGCAAAATCCCTCAATCACCTGTGTCATTCTATTAAGGAGGTCCCTTTTCCTTAGAATGTACAAGTTTAGGTGGCTGAGGGTTCCGGCGGTAGCCGGAATGTCTCGAAGCCACCGGCTCGGAATCCGGTGATTTCGAGACGATTCTCCTGACGTCGAATCCCTCAGTCACCTGTGTCTTTCTATTAAAGGGAAC
>JAYENB010000271.1:13397-38916 GCA_034721855.1 Bacteroidota bacterium | reverse complement strand
AAAAATGCCACAAAGTCACTAAGACACCAAGATCCACAAAGGACAGAATTACAATGCTTTAATCTTTGTGATACTTTGTGTCTTCGTGTCTTAGTGGCAAAGCAATGCCTTTTTAGACTGGGCTCAACTAAGAAATTGATGTTAAATAAATATACTGTGAATGGTTACAGCTATTGAAATAATATTACCTGTTCACGAGGCACAAATTATATCTCATTTAAAACTGTCTGACAAACGATTAGGTTTCTTGGTTAATTTTAATGTCCCCATATTAATTAAAGGGTTCAAAAGATTTGTAAATAAATTTTAAAATTTTTAAACTTTGTAACCTTGCCCGGCGACAGACGGGTCTCCGTCTTTGCGGTGAATATTTACTATTGTTGATATTGATTAGTTACTAAAATATTTGAATTATGAAAAATCCATTTAAAAACAAGTACGTCAAATTTGGCATTGTCAGTGTTGCATATATCCTGTTTGTGATATGGCTTGGTAACTACTGGTGGCTGTTTGGCGAATTGCTAATTGTTGACATTTACATCACAAAATACGTAAGATGGGCTTTCTGGAAACCCAGGAAAGACAAAAAAATGCCAACATTCAAACGTAAAACACTGGAATGGGTTGATGCCATTATTTTTGCAGTCATAGCCGCTTCTATCATCAGGGCATTTTTCTTTGAAGCCTTTACCATCCCGACATCATCAATGGAAAAAACCATGATGGTAGGTGATTATCTGTTTGTAAGCAAAGTAGCTTATGGTCCGCGCAAACCTATCACACCCCTTTCGTTTCCTTTTGTGCACCATACCATGCCATTGTCACAAAAAACAAAATCATTTCTGACGTGGATACAGAATCCGTATGAACGTATGGCAGGTTTTGGAGATGTTAAACGTAATGACATTGTTGTGTTTAACTACCCCACCGGCGATACTGTTGTGCTTGAGAACCAGGCACAGGGGTTTTATGACATCATCCGTGTAAAAGCCAGGGAGCTACAAATCATGGACATGAAAGCAGGCAGAAAAACAAATTCCGAACAGGCTTATTACAAGCAGGCACGAAAAATGGTGAGAAACCGGAATACCATTGTCGTTCGTCCGGTTGACAAAAGGGAAAATTACATTAAACGTTGTGTGGCCTTACCCGGTGACAGCCTCGAAATCCGCGATGGATGGGTATATATTGATGGCAAACCACAAAAACATTTTGAAGGCATACAGTTTAATTACGAAGTGATTACTGATGGCCGCATCCTGAGTGAAAACACATTGGAAAGACTGAATGTTGCCAAGCGTGATATATGGCACCAGGGAAGAAAATACATCCTCCCCCTGACTGAAAAACAGGCCAAAACATTAAAAAACATCAGGATAGTCAACAGTATTACTAAACTAACACAAGCTGAGGGCATAAGAAATTACAGGATATTTCCCCACGATGAAAAATACGACTGGAATGAAGATTGGTTTGGTCCTCTATATATTCCCAAAGCAGGCGAAACCATTGACTTAACCCTTGATAATCTACCTCTTTATGAACGCGTCATCAACCATTATGAAAAGAATGATCTAAAAGTAAAAGATGGCAAAATTTACATCAATGGTCAGGAAACAAATCAATACCGGTTTAAAATGAACTATTTCTGGATGATGGGTGATAGCAGGCACAATTCTGCAGATGCCCGGTTCTGGGGATTTGTACCTGAAAATCACATTGTAGGCAAAGCTGCAATCATCTGGCTTTCACTGGACAAAGAAAAATCCTTCCCTACAAACATACGGTGGAATCGTTTGTTGAATAGTGTACATTGAATCAATAAATACATGTCAAGAAACGCAACCATGAAATGAAAAAAGGCATTTACATAGCTGCAGTTATTATCATTGTGTTCGTGTTTTTTATGTTGAAATTTTACCTCATAAAAAGTTACAATCACGACATGTGTCCATCTATCTCAAAAGGAGAATATATATTGGTCAGCAGGATATCCCCTGATAAAATGTCGCGTCTGAACATAATAGCTTATCACTTTCCCGACATTGCAGACAAAAAAATACGTAAAAAACCAGTACACATCTCACGTCTGATGGCACTACCGGGAGACACCATTGAAATCCACAACAAAAAAGTATATGTCAACCGTGATTATATTGACAACAAGCTTTCCCTGTTTTATAAATACCGCATCAGCACCGACACCAGTTTTAATCCCAACTCGTTTGAGAAATTCAATACTTTATTCGAAAATGAAATAGTACCAAACAAAGCCTGGGAATTGTTTACTTCCCCTGAAAACACTTCCATGATAAATGAGTTGATAGGCGTAAGCAATGTTCGTTTTTTACCAGATTTAAACAGAAATAAGGATTATGGTGTCTTTCCAAACTCCAGGTTTTTCAATTGGAACAAAGATTATTTCGGCCCTGTAATTATTCCTGAAGCCGGCAAGGAAATACAAATCAATTACATGAATATTAATCTCTATAAGCGCATTATTGATGTGTATGAAAATCACAACCTGATTATAAAATACCGGAAAATATACATTGACGGAAAAGAAGCAACCACATACATGCCGGAGCAAAACTATTATTTTGTTATGGATGACAACAGGGATCATTGCAACGACTCCCGGCATTGGGGCTTCCTGCCTGCCGACCATGTAGCCGGAATAAAGACATTTCAACGCAATGACTAAAGTACTTTTAAATACAGCATACTTCCCTCCCATTGAATATATACAACAATTCAGCGGCTCAGACAATGTTTACATTGAAGCCTGTGAACATTATGCAAAACAGTCATACCGCAACCGGTGCAAAATTTCGGCACCAAATGGCATTCAAAATCTAATTGTGCCTGTGGTAAAAGGGAAAAGTCCGGGACAACCCATTCGGGATATAAAAATTGATTATTCCGAACCATGGCAAGGAAACCATAGACGCAGCATAGAAACGGCTTATGCTGCAGCACCGTTTTTTGAGTTTTATTATGAGGAAATTCTGCCCTTTTTCAAACAGAAATACCGTTTTTTGTTTGATCTCAATCTTAACATTTGTGAAAAATTCATTGACCTGTTTGATCTTGACACAAAAATACATTTGACAACAGGATACACCTCCCATCCACAAGAAGACACAATAGACTTAAGGGATAAATTGCATCCCAAAAGAAACATGCTAACCAAGCAAACACCATACATGCAGGTTTTCAGCGAACGGCATGGATTTCAACCAGGCTTAAGTGCCCTGGACCTGCTGTTTAATGAAGGGCCTGCCAGCAAAGCATACTTATCCGGTTAATATCCCCTGTTTTGCAGAAAAAGTTCATTTTTTTCGGATAAATTTATTCTATATAGTGGAAAATCAAATAATACTATATCAGGCAGAAGATGAATCCACCAGCCTTGAGGTGCGGGTGGAGAATGAAACCGTGTGGTTGACACAGGCACAAATGGCAAAATTATTTCAAACTACAAGCCAGCCTTCCGCCAAACGAAGGCTTTTTCTTCAACGGACAGATATTTGATGCCTGGGTTTTTGCAACAGACTTAGTTAAAACAGCCAAAAAAAGCATGATTCTGATTGATAATTATGTGGACGAACAGGTCTTGTTGCTGCTGAGTAAACGAAGGAAAAATGTCAATGCAAAAATTTACACCAAAAATCTCAGCAAACAGTTTCGCTTAGATAACTACTCAGTGCTGAAATTAAAAAAAACCTTAACTTTTCAGACGCATTTGATTTTTACCGCAAAGACGGAGAGGCGCTAAGAAATTGAATAATTTGTTAACAGTTTAGTTTACAAATTTTAAACCTTTACGCCTTTGCGACTCGCGGTGAGGAGCTACTTTTGTTTATACTAATTAGTTACTATGGGCTTAAGATCAATAAATTCTGATATGGTATTCAGAAAGACCTGCTTCATGATTGGTTTTGCCAAATAATCATTGCATCCTACCTGTGCTGCAAAGTATTCATCCTGCGTATCTGAATAAGCTGTCTGGGCAATGATTGGAACATCAGGATACTGCTCTTTCAGTTCACTGGTAAGATCCAGCCCATTCTCATCAGGCAATCTGATGTCCATCATGATAAGATCAACATCGGGATGTTGTTTCATAATCTCACGTGCTTTCCGGGCATCTGGAGCATGCAATACCTGAACATTATACCTCCTTAAATAGGCTTTCAACAATATACAGTTATCCTCCAGGTCTTCAACAATGAGTATTTTGTTCCCTTTTTTAACATCATCAGATACTTTGTGTTCAGTTTTTGGTTTATCAGAAATCGATCGCAACTTATTGCAGGGAAGCGTAATAACAAATTCACTTCCTTCGTTTTCTTCTGATTTTATGCGTATCTCACCATTCAAGCCTTTTATTAGTGCATCAGCAATAGAAAGCCCAAGCCCGTTTCCTGAATCTGGGTGTTCAAGTGATGCGTGCAACTGGAAAAAACGTTCAAATATATTTGTTTGTTTGTCTTTAGGAATACCACTACCCTGGTCATGTACAAACAAACAAAACATGCCCGATTCATTCAGGTACATTTTCAAATTCACAACAGCACTATCGGGGGAATATTTAACTGCATTATCAATGATTTTTTCACTTACTTTCAGCAAGGCATTTTTATCGGTGTTTATGATCATGTTTTCTATTCCGGGATCAAGATGATGCTCAAGTTCCAGGTTTTTCTTTGATTTCAATATCTTTTTACTGGCTAAAGAAATGGCATCATTGAATATCTCTGTGACAGCATATTCTGAAGGGTTAAAATGATATTGTTCTGTTTCCAGGCTCGACATCAACAACACGTCTTCAATGGTATTCAGCAGTTGTTCAGAATTATGCAGGATATATTTTCCATAATCCTTAATCTCGGAATGACTGAGTTGTTTATTGGCAATTAATTGGGAAAAACCCATGATCCCATTCAGAGGGGTCCTGATTTCATGACTCATGTTTGCCAGGAAACTGGATTTTAGTTTATCGCTTTCTTCAGCCTTCTTTTTGGCTTCCTCCAACTCTGTAATGATGCCATCCAGTTTTTGATTGGTGTGCATCAATTCTTTATTTTGTTGATAATAGTCCTGGTATAAAGCTTCATATTCATTTTTTTGCTTGGTCAAATACTCGGCTAAATTATGCTGGGGGGTGATGTTTATGATGACAATCAGGCCGGCAAACACCTCATTCTTTTCATTCTCCATGGCTATCCCTCTCATGAAATACGTATCTTGTTTAAACGTATATTCGGCCTCTACTTTATTTCCCGACAACACCTTTTTGAGCTTTGGCATAAAGAAATCATAGGTAGGTTGCGAAATAGGAACCTCATCAACATGGATATTTTGCATCCCCGCCAAGTCAATACCGTGTTTGGCTAACTCTTTCCCATGTGCAAGTATAATTCTGGCATCTTTATCAAATATAAGGACATCCACACCCGGAATATTGGATAAAGTAAGACTATACCAGTGCTCACTCCTGTTCAAAAAAGCGATCATGTTGTTCTTTGCCTTGATTTCTTTTCTGATTAAAAAATAGATGAGCAGTGTAGTAATTATGACAAAAAGAGACCCTTTAAACATCTGGTAATTTGTAATTTCCGCGGGTTCTTTATAAAACCAGAATACCAGATTGTCCGTTAAAAAGATCCAAATCAAAGAAAATACAAGAAATATCAATGCTATTCTAAGGGCAGTATTTCTGGATATGTTTTTTTTCATAACAACAGCGTAAAGTTAACTTTGGTTTTTCGAAATTCATCAACAATTAGTTTTAATCGCTCAAAGATAACATTTTTACCTTTTTCAACCATGATGTTTCAAAATAATATGCAATAATATCATCCTGTTTTGTGCATTGGATCACCCAAAAATAAATTTAAAAGAGGAAAAGAAAGAAGTGAAAATGATTTTATAAAACACGTAATTAAAACAAGCCCGGTCACCCAAATTCAAATATTTTAAAGGATAACTTTTTGTTTATCAGAGATGTTTTTTGGAAACATCAATCTGTTGCACAAAACAGGAATTTTATGTTACGATTTAATAAACATAAAAAAACCGGAACAAATCAACGTCCCGGTTCAATAAAAAAGATAAGCCCTGTTATTTTTTAGTATTGTTTGCAATCTGTACAATTGCCCTGGTTTGTTCAGCAATAAAACGGAACAGCACAACAATCAGATACCCTGAAAGCGGATAAATGATAATGTTTAGCCATCCTCCTGAAAACATATCAAGACCAGGTATGGTTGAACCGCTTCCCAGAAAGATAACACCAATCAGGGCTACACCAAATCCAACAATGGCATAAAAACTGCCCAGCCACTCACCAAATGTTTGGAGGAAATGTGAAAATACCGGTGTGCTGACAAACTCTTCCCCTTCTGTTAAAGTAAGCGTAACCTTGTCTTTCCGGTTCCACCATATTTGAAAACCAATCCATGCGGCGGCAGCAAGAAACAACCAGATCAGGATAAATGCAAATATCCATTTGGCTTGTCCTCCAAAGATACCACCATCAATACCCTTGTACAACACATAAAATGGCAACAGTAAATTCAGCACTGCCATCAAAAAATACAGCCATAACATCGGCTTACGGAAAAAATCTCCATCATCAACATTTTTGAGTAATGGAGCAATGAAATTTGTAAATTTGTTGTTCATAATAATGTGGTTTTTGTTTATACGGATCAAAGATAGTTAAATGCGCATTAATATATACAATTTTCCAAATATTTATTTCATTTTTTATTAGATAACACACTGACCTCATTTACCACATAAATGCAGGAAGCTTAAAGTAGCCTTATTCAACACAACTTTCATTTTCAGGCTCTTTATTGTCTTTTACAGAATCAGAACTGGACTTGGGTACAAATATGGTTCTGATCACACGAAAGCGGCACTCAAAACCCGTTTGATACATCAATGCTGTTATGGTAAAAATTGGTAAATTAAAAAATGTTGGAAATATAAGACCTTCAGCAAGCATCTATAATGCAGTTGATACATACGGTCGTACGCCTCAACTGGGAAAAGAAATCTCAAGGTATTTTTCAAATACATCAGCCTCACATGTTATTCGAGGCAACCTACAGTATTTTCAACTTCATTTAGTATTTCACAGGTTTTAACAAGTGCTTGCATGTCGGTATGATCCGGATACAATGGTCTGTCAATATCCAGGAATTTCACATGCCTGCGGACAACCTCCCATGCTTTTTGAACGCCCTTGCCAAAACTGTATTCTTCTTTTCTGAAATCCAAAGCCTGAGCAGCAGCCATAAATTCAATACCAAGAATACCATAAGCATTATCAAGAATCTGGAAGTTTTTAATGGCTGTGTTCATTCCCATTGACACAAAATCCTCCTGATCGGCTGCAGCCGGAATGGACTGAATTGACGCAGGAGCCGAAAGTATACGTTGTTCTACAATCTGCATATCAGCGGTGTATTGGCTAAGCATCAAGCCCGAAAACATACCTGCTCCTTTTGTAAGAAATGCCGGCAGGCCCACACTCAGAGCCGGGTTATTCAGCCTGTTCATACGGCGTTCTGACATAACACTGACCATTGTAATGGCAGCACCTGCCATATCCATCGGAACAGATACAGGAGATCCCTGGAAATTAGCGCCGGATAATTGAATTTCTTTGTCCGGGAAAAAGATGGGATTATCGCCTACGCCATTGAGTTCAATTTCTACCTGTGAACGTGCATAAGCAAGTGCATCATGGGCACTCCCAACAACCTGGGGAGTAGAGCGCATGGAATAGGCATCCTGTACCTTGCATTTAACCCTTCCTTCTTTAAGGTCACCGCCGGAAACACACTTATTGATTGCTTCAGCACTTCTGACAGCGCCTTTAAACCCTCTGACTTCATGCAATAATTTTGTATAAGGGCGCATATTTGCTTTAAGGGCTTCCAAAGACATGGAGGCTGCAATTTCTGCTTGTTTCAACCAGTTATTGGCATCGTAAAGCCAAATGGCACTCATGGCTGTTAACAAATTTGATCCGTTAATGGTTGCCAGTCCGTCGCGTGCTTTCAGTCCGGGAACCGGAATACCGGCTTTATACATGGCTTCTTTGCCAGGCATCAAATCTCCTTTATAGTAAGCCTTGCCCTCACCAAGCAACAGCAGTGCAATCTGTGACATGGGGGCCAAATCACCACTTGCTCCTACCGAGCCTTTCTGACAAGCAAAAGGCGTAACCCCTTTGTTCAACATATCTACCAGGGTTTGGGTTATTTCCAAACGGCAACCTGAATTGCCATGTGCATGTACATTAATTCTTCCCAACATAGCCCCTCTCACATATTCAATGGGCGCCGGATCACCAATGCCGGCAGCATGGTTATAAACCAGGTATTTTTGAAAATCCTCAATCTTGTCATCATCCAACACAACCTCTGAAAATTCACCAATACCGGTATTTACACCATACATGATTTCCTTGGCATCCACTTTTTTCTCAAGCATAGCACGGCATGTGTTGATGCGTTTTTCTGCATCAGGATGCAATTCAACTTTTTGCCCGTGGCGGGCAACATTAACCACATTTTCGATGGTCAAACCACTGCCTTTAATTACTAGTTTATCCATAATGTTAATATTTTATGTTTATTTAATTGTTAATTTCTGTTTTTTCCATTGCCTCAATATCCACATTTTGCAGGTATTTTACGGTTTTATCAATATCCTCATACATAATTTTATCATTTTCTATAAAATTAACCTTTTTCCGGTAATTCGACACAAATTCCTCAATAAATTTTGATGATTTCTTTCCTTTTCGGAAATCAAAAGCCTGGGCAGCAATAAATAACTCAATCGCAAGAATACGTTCAAGGTTGTTGACCACTTTAAACATTTTGGTAGCAGAATTAGCCCCCATACTAACATGATCTTCCTGCCCCTGTGAAGATTCTATTGAATCAACCGAACAAGGCATTGATAATTGCTTGTTTTGATTTACAATGGAAGCAGCGGTGTATTGAGGAATCATGAAACCTGAGTTCAATCCTGGATTAGCAACAAGGAAATGCGGCAATTCTCGTTTTCCTGAAAGCAACTGATAAGATCGACGCTCAGAAATATTCCCCAGTTCTGACAATGCCATGGTTAAATAATCGTAAGCTAAAGCAAGCGGTTGCCCGTGAAAATTGCCTCCTGAGATAATCTGATCATCATCGGGAAAAATCGTCGGATTGTCCGTTACTGAATTGATTTCAGTCAGCACTACCGATGTTACATGATCAACAGCATCCTGTGTGGCTCCATGTACTTGTGGAATACAGCGGAACGAATACGGGTCTTGTACGTGATTTTTTGTTGTCCCGATCATTTCTGATCCTTTCAGGATATTGCGGAAATAATGAGCAGTATCGATTTGTCCTTTGTGCGGACGAAGTGCATGTAAACCTTCGTAAAACGGAGCCAGGCTACCATCAAATGCCTCAAGGGAAATGGCTGCAATGATATTTGCCAATTCTGATAATTTCTGAATTCGCAACAGAGAATACACCCCATAAGCAGCCATAAACTGTGTGCCGTTAAGCATTGCAAGGCCTTCTTTAGCAGCAAGCTTGATGGGTTTTAAGTTTTCAGCGGCAAGGGCTTCGGAAGCCTTTATGCATTTGCCATTATAATAAACCTCTCCCATTCCCAACATAGGCAATACCATATGAGCCAGGGGAGCTAGATCGCCGGAAGCACCGAGTGAGCCCTGCTCAAAAACCACAGGAATGATATCGCGGTTATAAAGTTCTGACAACATAATAACCGTATCCGGATACACGCCCGAATTACCGAGGCTTAATGCGTGTATCTTCAACAGCATCATCAATTTCACAATGATTACATCAACCCTGTCACCGGTGCCACAGGCATGTGATTTCACCAGGTTTTCCTGTAGCTGTGATAGATCCTCGTTAGAAATAGACACGTCATAAAGCGACCCAAATCCGGTATTGATGCCATAAATCGGCTGATGCTGCTTTTCCATTTTTTCATGCAAGAAGCGGCGGCATTTTTCGACTGCATCCAGTGACCTCTGACTTACTCTAATCTCGGCCTTGTCGTTTATAATTTCTTTAACCACATTCAAACTTAAGGGATCCGGGGATATTTCATGTATTTTCATAAGGCTAATTTTACAGTGAACTTCAATTTTTTACATATGCGAATATAAAATATTCCTGATTTATAAAAAAGTAAAACACTTTATTATCTAGTGTTTGTCCATAATGTCCAATATCTGCGTTGTTGCTCAAATTTTAAATCCTCATATACGCTAGTATACTGCGGTTTAAAATTATCACACGCCTTGATCTTGAACATTATGGTTCAAACACTCTAAGTTTATAGACGTACTCTATCTATAGTCTGTCAATAAAGTCAGTGTCTGATTCATAATATTCGAGTTCAAGGCTTGCGAAGTATTGCAACCAGGAGTTTACTGGCGTAAATGACTGGTTGTCAATGCGAGCGTAACGCAGAAATCGGACATTATGGACGGACACTATCATTGCACAAAAAAAACCCTGATTAGCACCAGGGTTTCATTAACATAAACATGTATGTTTCGATAAAATTATTTTTTGCCTAACAGATTATTCAGGTCTTCTTCTGTGGCAGGGCGTTTTTCCACCACTTCATAATCAAATTTCAGTTCTTTTCCTGCGAGGGGATGATTAAAATCAACCACAACGTTTTCCGGTTTAATTTCTTTCACTACAACAGGAATAGGTCCTTGCTGTGTTTGAGCCTGAAGCTGCAAACCTTCTTCCAGATCAAGGTCTTCAGGGAACTGGGTTTTGGGTACATCCTGAATGGCTTTTTCATCCACTTCGCCATAAGCTTCATCCGGGGGGATGGTAACTGATTTTTCTTCGCCTTTTTTAGCTTCTTTTACAGATTTTTCAAGACCGGGGATTAACATGCCGATATCAAGAATAAACGCTAAGGGTTCCTTACCTTCAGAACTGTCAAAAACAGCTCCATCGCTAAGTGCCCCTGTGTAATGAATTTTTACAAAATCTTTTCCTTTGATGTCAATATCCATAATATTTAATTTTTGTTGGGAACTATGGTTCCCTGTTTTCCATTCTAATACGTTGCAAAGCTATCAATTATTATATGTAGTTGCAAAATTATTGAGGGTTAAATAATTAAAGCCACAGAATACACCTCTGCAGCCTCTCCACTGCCAACATGACCAATTTTTTCGGATGTGGTTGCTTTAACAGAAACAGCACCAATACTTAAGTGACAAGATTCAGCAATGTTCTTTCTCATCCCGGCAATGTAAGGTTGCAGATAGGGCTTTTCCATCACGATGGTAGCATCTATATTTTGAAGTGTAAACCCCTCATTCTCCAACATAAAAACAGTATCTTTCAACAATTCAAGCGAGGAAATGCCTGCAAAACGTTCATCGGTATCCGGAAAATGTTTCCCAATATCTCCCAGGGCTGCTGCTCCGAGGATAGCATCACATATAGCATGCAAAAGCACATCCCCGTCAGAATGTGCTTTAAATTTTTTATTGAATGGTACCTTTACGCCTCCCAGTGTAATACTACTACCGGATTCAAGTCTGTGCAGATCGTATCCAAAGCCTACCCTCATAATAGTCAGTGTTTATCTATAAAGTACAGCTTATATTTAAAAAGCACCAAATAACAAAACTTGTCCGGCGTAATAAAATGGAGACGGATGTCAAATAACAAATAAATTCCAATCATCAATTTCCAAATTTCAAACACTCCCGGTTTGTTTAGGTCATTGCAGTTTTGAAAATTAAATAATTTATTTGAGGGTTGTTATTTGATTTTTGATATTTCATTATCCAATAATAGATAAAGTTTCGACTTTATAAACAGACAATATTCTTTATCCTTCTACTTCCTGTGCGCCAAGATCAAATGTAAGAGTAAAACGCAAGGTATTTGCCAATGGTGAAGAATTGAAATTCCCGGTTGGGATCATGTAGGCAAAATCAAGCCCAAAAACATTCAGTTTCATCCCTGCCCCTAGGGTAAAATATTTCCTGGCTCCTTTGTATTGATGCTCCATGAAATACCCTGCACGCAATGCAAACCGCTCACTGTACCAATATTCAGCACCAAAACTCCATGCTATTTCAGCAAATTCTTCGCCTAAAGTAGAACCTCCTACCATTCCTGGAGCATCGTACCATGACTGGAACAATGCTGTAGGCACAGCGATATCATCAGGATTTTCGTTTCCTGCTACAGGTATTGTTTGGGTTGTATTAGAAATACTACCATCCGGTAAAGTATCACCGTCACTAAAAGTTTCATATTCTGGTGGTGTTGGTACAAGCAGTTTATTCATATCCAGAGCAACACCAACTTTATTGTATTCATCAATTTCGAGTTCATAATACACACCAGTGCGGAAATTGGTAGGGATAAAATCCCTGGTTTCATTGCTGGAATAGGACATTTTGGAACCAATGTTACTGAGGTTGATCCCCCAGTTTAACAAGCCGTTCATGCCACTAAATCCCATATCATCGTTGGTATAAAAGAAAGCAACATCACCTGCTACAGACTGCCCTGGATTGGTAGGCAGAGATCCTGCACTTACTCCTCCGGTAAGATCAGAACGGATATAACGCATTGCAACGGCTCCTGAAAATTTTTGCCCCAACAATCTGCTGTAACCAATATCCAGTGCAAATTCATTGGGTTGATGGCTTCCCAAATCTGTATTGTTTACATCTCTAAATTCAATACTTCCCATATCAAAATATCTGAGAGATGCAGACAACATATTTTCATTATCTATCCTGTAATATCCTGCTAAATAAGCCAGATTCATGTCATCGATAATATTCCTCAACCAAGGGGTATATGATAGAGAAATGCCCATTTCATCTTCGGCAAAAACATACTTTGCCGGGTTCCAGTGTTGAGAATTGGGATCAGGAGATGTAGCTACACCAGCATCACCCATTGCCCCGGCACGAGTATCGGGGGCAATCATTAAAAAAGGAACCGCGGTTGTAATGACATTGTTCGTATTATCACGACCGATGGGATCATCTGAAAACTGTCCAAAGACATTCAAGCTCATTCCCGTAAGCACTAACAGTGCAATAATTCTGTGTCTCATTGTCATTGTTTCAATTTTTACTCAAAAATACAATCAATAAACGAAGATACAATAAAATTATTTCACAAACACCATTTTTTTAAATTTATTTACAACATCACCATTTGCTGCCCTCACTTTAACATGGTAAACATACACGCCCGGATCAACGCTCCTTCCGTTGCTATCACCAGCCTGCCAACACATCGGATCAATGGTGTAACCTGAGGTATATATCTGTTCATTAATAATTTTAATTAATCCTCCATTCATGGTATAAATTTTAATTTCAACATCAAGTTGTTCATCAGCATGATTGTGTGTAAATGTAAAACACGTTTGATCTGTAAAGGGATTGGGGTAATTCCCAAGCTGCTCAATGACCAATTCCGAAGAATTTGCCACCATAAATGAAATTTCTGCCTCAGCACTGTTATTAAACACATCCCACACTTTCACATGCAGATTATGCATACCGGCATCCAAATCATGGAAAGGATAAGTAACCGAACCCGACTGATATGAATCAAGATCAGCCTCGTAGTAATCATTTAAAACAATGGCATCAGCAGTGTTGTTATCAAGCACAGCAACAATGTCATGGCCAATGCCATTACCAACCGTGTTGATACCGGATTCATCATAAACAAAAGCCAGCATATTGGGACTTTCATCGGTGATACCACCATCCACAAAGTCTGTATTGTTCATATACAGGTCTATTTCAGGCCCCAATACATCAGAAGCCATGTTGTCACTACTCCCTCCAACTATCAACTGATCAAAATAACCATGAGCATCAGCATTTTCGGATTCAGCATAATAACTGATCTTTCCGTTATCAAAATAATAGGCGATATCCACCGGCACAATAAACTCAAAGGAAAAATATCCATTCTCAATACTGGATTTCCCTGCATATAAAATATTTTTTTGTTCTTTGTAAGGAAATGGCGGATTATCGTCATTACCAAGTGTGGTATATTCCATCACCTTATCAAACACAGTCGGGTATAAAACCCCGTTATAATCTGTCATAATGTTGCCCGCTCTGTCTTCGATATGGCCGGAAACCGAAATGTGGCTTGCTGCAGCAGCCGTATCAGTAAAAACGGAGACATCCATCCCATTTACAGAATCTGTTTCCACAATGTATTGAGGTATGGCTAATTTCAGGGCAGGATCGCCAAGCAGAACAAAATTCCGTTTGTTGTTAGAATCCCCGGCGTTGTTTTTAGTGTGCATAATATTCTCACCAAGGGCATATAGTTCGTTGTTAGCATCCCGTTTAAACACTTGCTGATAAAATGCCTGGTTAAGTGTAAAATTGGAACCTGAATATACCATCCTTGAGGTAGTTAATAACCCAATCCCACCGCCTTCCGGATTCAATAAAATTTCTTCTCCTGCCGATGTGAATTCATAATCATCAAAGCGGGCAAACTCACAGGTTGCTGTAAAAAACAAAGGCAATTTATTATTATTGTTCCATGAATTGATCTGGCTCATAGTGACAACCGCTTCATGGGCAAGTGAGTTTTCATTGCCATGTCCGGAATAATTTACAATCAGCGCCCCCTTATCCACACGTTCATCAATGGCCTGGTTGACATCAGGATACCTGTATCCTTGCACTGTGGAAACCTGTTCATACGCATCTAACAATATTTTTCGTGCATTGAAAACAGGATAATGTTCCATGATGGTATCCCCCATTTTATTAGCTTGACTTTGATGTTCAGATGTATCTTCAGCATCATCACCTATAAAACAAATGATATTCCGCCATGAGCCAAAACTATCCGGTTGTACATAATTGAATATTTTTTCAACCACATCTTCAGCCTCTGCCTGCGATTTTACGGGCAATCGCCCAATCCCAACATCAAGGCCTTCACTGCCGGTCACTGTACCTTCATTATCATCAAGCAACCCAAAAAAATCATCACTGACAAAAGAACCGGTAGGATTGAGACCACCGGAAGACTGGTAAGTCAAAATATAATTGGTATTGGGGCTGGTGGTTATTTTATTGTCATAACTACCATCACCAAAAAGCAACAAATACTTTGGCATTTTTGATTCAGACCCGGCTTTATCATACAGCATTTTCATAAAATCCCGTATAGCAGCTACATCAGGGGTTCCCGATGAAAACTCGTTGAAAACATTTTCCTGATCAACAACGATGCAACTCACCCCATGAAGCGATTGATGAAACTCAGCGAGTTGACTGGCATATTCTGAAAACACACTGTTGGTCACAATAACATAATCCACATTTGCATATCCATGTAAATTTTGATTGCTGACATAACCAAGTTTTTCACTGCCATCAATTTGTGGTGTGCGATAAGATGCATTCACATCAAACACCATATATTCATGCAATTCATCACTTTCGGCCGTGAATTTCATCTGCCCACCGGCCAACTGGTCAGGGGCAATTTCATAAGCATTCACGGGATCCGTAATGTCCAAAACCACACAATTGTTATTCACCCCGTTTATTGAATATTGTGTTACATTACCACTGCCTACCGTGCGGGAATCACGAAACTGCAGGCTGTTACCCTGTAAACTAAGCCAGGCACGTGCATTGATTGTCAGGTAATCCAACCAACCCTCAGTACCAGTATCCGGAAATAGGTATTCTATTTCGATTGTATTGCTGTTCTGAGGTGTAAACGAAATTTGTTCTTCAGTTGTTTTTGCATAATAATCTGTAGATGATCCCGATATGGCATCAATATAATCTGAATAAGTGGAATTTCCGTTAATGGTTATCTTAAATCGGCTGGATTGTTGTGAACGTGCAGCAAGGGAAGTGTATAATACAGATGATTCGCTGTTATCAACAGATGGAATACTCATGTTAAATGTATATGACGGGTAATAATCAAAATGTCTCCAGAACCACTGGCGTCCGGATTTAATCAGATTAACACTGTCTTTTTCCAAGGTAGCGTAGTAATCATAAGCAGTGGTATTTTTATTGGAGCTGAGACTTTCAGAAACCGTTTCAACATATACAGGCCCTTGAACATCGGAAAGAAAATAATATGCATAATCGGAATAATTATGAATAACATGTTCGTACTCACCTTCACCTTTATATATGTGCTTATCAGGCCCTTCAAGATACACCAGGAAAGCATCACCGGAATCAAAAGCATCGTTGCCATTGTTATCCTGCAAATAAACAGGCCTTTGTGGAAGATCGTCATACCTGGTATCCGCATTTTTCTTTGGCACCATCCCGCCATATCCAAAAACACCCACTTGTGCTGGGTCATTAAACCCCATGGAAGATATAACACTGTAAGGCAATTCATACATTCCTGAACTTTCCACCCTGATTTTGTACCACTCTCCGTTTTTTAGCACAGAATTATCAGCATATTGCCGTTGCGATTTATAAACTGGAATATTTTCATACCTTATATTAATGGAAAATTGTGTCAGTTTTTGCGGTTCTCCGGTTTCAGGATTTATTCTTAACGGAATTATATTGATATGTGTATTTTGAGTTTTTCTGATTACACTCCTATTAATAGTAACCTTAAAATGATCCGGCAATTTTACATCATGTTGTTTAATCAACATTTTTTCTTTTTCACTGAGCGGTTTAACATCAATATTTTCCCATAAAAAGTCGATTACATCAATATTTTTCTTTTTTATCCGATGAAAATAAACCGGAATTTCTTCCTGATCATAATAGACTGCGCCGTCAAAAGCAAGCCTTTCAATGTATGTTGCAGAATCTAATTTGATCTTTTGGATGTCATTCCATTTGATTTTATCAGAAAAATTATAATTTTGTGCCTTTATCGAAGTAAAGAAACAAGAAATGACAATCAAAATTAAAATCCAATATATTTTTCTCATGATAATTAAAAATAAATACCTATTTTCGTTGCGAAATAAATAAATTTTAATGATTTATTTTTTTAAACGATAAAATTATTGTATTATTGTGACTATGATTTGATTTTAAAAATAATTGTTTGTATAATTGCACATTGTGGAACAATAGCAAAAACATGATTAAACAAATATTATTAGTCTTAACCATCTGCCTGATTGGCTTCAGCGGCAAAATAACTGCACAGGATGCACACTTTTCTCAATTCTATGCAAACCCGCTATATTTGAACCCCGCATTTACGGGCTCTGACAAATGTCCACGCGTAAATTTAAGTTATCGCAATCAGTGGCCTGCCCTGGGGCAAACCTATGTTACCTATAGCTTGTCATACGACCAGCATGTGAATTTTCTAAAAGGTGGTGCAGGTTTATTACTGATGAACGATGTACAGGGTGACGGAACCATTACAGCAACAACCCTTGCAGGCATGTATTCATACACGTTACCTGTCACGAGGCGTTTTGCCATTGCAGGTGGTTTCCAGGCTGCTTATGTTATGAAAAAAATAGAATGGGATTTTATTTTTCCGGATATGATACATCCATTGTATGGTCCTATTTATGCCACAAATGAAGATGCCAGTATTGTGGATGACACCAAGAATTATTTTGATTTTTCTGCAGGGCTCGTGGGTTTCAGTGAAAATACATTTTTCGGATTTGCTGTTCATCATCTTACCGAACCGGCTGAATCATTCCTGAGAGGTAGTGATGCAGTGCTTCCACGTAAATTTACTGTGCATTTTGGTATGGATATCCCTATCAATGCCAGTAATTTCAGAAGAGGGGAGCTTTCAATTGCACCACAACTGCTCTTTCATCAGCAAGGTGATTTTCAACAATTCAATTGGGGTGTATATGTAAACAGGAAATCCATAGTTGCTGGTTTCTGGCTGCGTCAAAATTTCAATTTCCATTATGATTCATTCATTATGTTAATCGGTTTCAGGCAAGACCAGATTAAAGTTGGATACAGTTATGACATGACAGTGTCAAAATTAATGAATTCTACAATGGGGGCTCATGAAGTAACATTTGGTTTTACATTCAATTGTAAACCTCCGGAATCTAAATACAGGACAATAAGTTGTCCGTCGTTTTAGTTATATATAATGTGTAAACAAAATTTAGTGTCATGAAAAATATTATCCGTCTCTCAATGCTTGTGATCTTTGGTGTGCTTTTACTGGCATCATGTCAAAAAGAAGCATCAAATACTACAGGATGGTATTACAATGATCCCCGTTTCGGCGGTTTTCAAAATCATCCGGAATATCAACAAGAGACAGGCCCCGGCCTCATTTTCATTGAAGGGGGTACATTTGCCATGGGGCGTACCGAGCAAGACGTGATGTTCGAATGGAATAATACTCCACGACGCGTTACCGTTTCTTCCTTTTATATGGATGAAACCGAAGTCACCAACCTTGACTACAGGGAATATCTTTACTGGCTTCGTCATGTGTATGCCACAGACTTCAGATACCTTTATCGTCAGGCATTACCTGATACATTGGTATGGCGTCAGCGATTGGCATTTAACGAGCCTATGGTAGATTTATATCTCCGTCATCCGGCTTATGAACAATATCCCGTAGTTGGTGTCAGTTGGAGGCAGGCCAGAGACTACTCTTCGTGGCGTACTGACAGGGTTAATGAATTCATCCTTATCAGGGAAGGCATACTTGACCCGTATGCTGCTCCACAGGACCAATCAAAACATTTTAATCTGGACGCCTACCTCGTTTATGCTGACAACCTTGACCTGCATATTGATGAAACAGGGCGCGGCCCGGATGGAAAAGTTGAAAAATTATACAAAGACCCGTCCACATTGAAAGAAGGCCGTCGCGGTGGTGGCGGTGGCAGACAAGGAGCTTTTGCTGATGACCGTAGGTGGGTACACATCGAAGACGGAATTTTTCTTCCGCGTTACCGCCTCCCAACAGAAGCTGAATGGGAATATGCCGCACTGGCCTACATAGGAAATCATTACAAGGAAAGAATTTATGAACGTCGCCTGTATCCATGGAACGGTCATTATATCCGTAACGACAGCCGTACAAAAGACAGAGGACAAATTATGGGTAACATCATGAGGGGCCGTGGTGATAATATGGGGGTTGCCGGTGCTCTAAATGACAAAGCTGACATTACAGCCCCGGTACGTAGCTATTGGCCCAATGATTTTGGATTGTACTGTATGGCAGGCAATGTCAATGAATGGGTAATGGATGTATATCGTGACCTTACCTATTCCGACATGGCTGAATTCCGTCCCTTCCGTGGAAATGTTTATAAAGACCGGGAAATCACAAGAGACCCCAACGATGGTATGATTGAACTTACACCTGAAGCTGAAGATTATTTTGATGTAACAGGAAAAATCCTTGAAACACCAGTTGACGCTGAACATGCTTACAACAGGGATAATTATACAAGAGCTGATAACAGAAATTACCTTGACGGAGACATTGAATCGCTCATCCCTGATGCCGGAGAAGACTGGTGGAATGAACCTGAACGTTATTCTGAGTACGTTGAATACGATGAGGACTCCACACGTAACATCAAATCCACAGATGCCATGTATAATGATGGTGACTGGGCAGGCACAGAATGGGGAGAAGGAGAATATGACCCAACTAACCCGAAAGCTAACAAAGGAACAAATATGACTTCCCTTGTAACTGACCGTGCCCGTGTATATAAAGGCGGTTCATGGAAAGATCGTGCATACTGGATGACCCCGGGATCACGCCGCTTCCTGGATGAAAAAAAATCCAGAGCTGACCTGGGATTCCGCTGTGCTATGATACGTGTTGGATCTCCCACACTTGAAGAATAATGAATATATAATTTATAATGCAACCCCATGTTATATGCATGGGGTTTTCTTTTTTAAAATATGGTAACTCTTCAGCCGCATACATTTTTTACCGCAAAGTCGCAAACCCGTCTGTCGCCGGGCAAGGTTACTAAGAAATGAAAAAATATGAATTAAATCGCTTACCATCAAATAACAATAGCACGATTGCACGAAAGGGAGAAGACACGATAGGGTAAAAGAGAAATGAAACGATGACACGATTACACGATAGCGTGATGGAACGAAAGCAAGATGGCACGACAGGGAGATGGCATGATAAGGATAAATAATCAGAACACATAAAAAAATAAAGTTTTATCACTTTACATTTCGTACATTCGTGCTTTCGTGCTTTCGTTCAATGGTGCTATCTTTCAATGGTGCTATCATGATAGTCCGTTAAATTTTATAACTTTGCGTCTCTCCGTCTTTGCGGTGAACGTTTAGTTTTGTTGATATACATTTCTTTTTTGTTCACACTTATTAGTTACAAAATATGGACACCCAAACATTGTACGATATTTTTGCTCATTCAGAAGGAGTTTGTACTGATACAAGAAACATTACTCCCGGCGTTGTATTTTTTGCATTGCGAGGGGATAATTTTGACGGCAACAGATTCGCAAAAGATGCCATTGAAAAAGGGGCTGCTTACGCTGTGATTGATAATGCCGACTATCAGATAAAAGAAAAAACACTCTTTGTGAAAGATAGTTTAATTGCCTTACAAAAACTGGCACAGTTACATCGCAGGGAGATCAAAGCTAAAATAATTGCCATTACAGGAAGCAACGGAAAAACGACCACAAGAGAATTGATTTATTCCATCTTAAAAGCACATTATCAAACCACAGCAACTAGCGGAAATCTAAACAATCACATTGGCGTTCCGCTGAGCATTCTCAATATCAAACCAACAACAGAATACGGGATAATTGAAATGGGTGCAAATCATCCGGGTGAAATTGCACGCCTGTGTGAAATATCTCAACCAGATTATGGACTTATAACCAATGTGGGGAGAGCACATATTGAAGGCTTTGGCTCTTTTGAAGGGGTAAAAAAAGCAAAAGCTGAATTATACAAACATCTTAAAACAGAAGGCATCATTTTTATCAATCAGGACAACAGTTTACTCATTGATTTGATCGACGAACAAAAAACAATATCATACAGCTTCAAGGCCAAAAATACATTTTGCAGGGGAGAACATTTTACCCGGAATGGATACGTTGGTTTACAATGGGAAACTGATAACATGAAAGGGAAATGTATTTCACGGTTATTTGGATCATACAATGCAGAAAATATCCTGGCAGCAATATGCATGGGTGCTTACTTTGATGTTCCCAACGATAAAATAAACAAAGCCATTGAAGCGTACACACCGGAAAACCAACGCTCAGAAATAAAGATTACTGAAAACAATGAGCTTTTCCTCGACATGTACAATGCCAATCCCAGCAGCATGGAACTTGCGATAAAACATTTTTGCAACAAAAACAAATTGCAAACGCTGATATTGGGAGATATGAAAGAGTTAGGCAATTTTTCGGAACAGGCACACCGTGACATACTTGATTTGCTTACCCACCTGGGATTTAATGATGTTTATTTGTGTGGGCCAGAGTTTTATAAATTTAAAGATGCTTATAATTACACTTTTCTACCTGACACAGAAAGTCTTCAACATAAAATCAAAAAAGACAAGCTCAACAAACGCAATATTCTCGTAAAAGGCTCCAGGGCAATGCAACTGGAGAAGATACTTCCTTACCTTTGACTTGGTAACCATTCAGGCAAAATCATTTCTTTTAAAAACAGTTAGCATCGGTTACAAAAAACTTCGGGGTTTCGTGTTTGCAGGAACCGTTCTTAACCTATATTCAAAATAGTTAAACCATATAAGGAATTATAAGAAAAACTTATATGACCTTATAATCCTTATATGGTTCAAAGTAACTGTTTTTAATTGATTGGTTTCTATAATTGAATCAGGCAAAAAACTTTTCAACTTTCTTAATTGATCCCGGCAGAGTAAAAACCACCACTTTATCCCCTTTTACAATGTGGGTATCTCCAGTGGCAATAAAACTTTTTTTTCCCCTGACAACACCTCCAACAATGGCATTGTCAGGAAAGTGCAGGTTGCGCAGAATACCTTTGGTTACCCTCGCTTTTTCTTTCACAACAAATTCCAACAATTCAGCATCTGTACTGGTAAGGCATTTTATTGAAGATACTTCAGCATGCATGGTAAAAGAATAAATGCGGGAGGCGGCACTGAGTTTCTTATTCACGATGGAGTCAATGCCCATTTTTTGAGCAAAATCAAAATAATCAAAGTTTTCAATCTCAGCGATGGTTTTTTTAACACCCAATTTCTTAGCCAGCATACATGATAAGATATTGGTCTCTGAATCTCCTGTAACAGCAACAAAGGCGTCCATCTCTTTTATGCCTTCTTCTTCCAGTAAATTCATATTCCGGCCATCCCCATTTATCACAAGACAACGGTCAAGCCTGTCTGCAAGCTCAAGCGCTTTGTTTTCACTTTTTTCTATGAGCTTGATTTTACAGTTCTTTGACAATTCGTTGGCTACTTTTTGGCCTATACGGCTTCCACCCAGAATCATGACATTATCGAATTTATCTTTTTGCTTGCCGGCATATTTCATCAGGTTGTCAATGCCTTCCGGACTGGTTATAATATACACATAGTCGCCAGCATACAAAACATCCTTACCTGAAGGGATAATGGTTTCCCCATTTCGCGAAATCGCAACAACACGGTAATCAATAGACTTGCTTATTTCCGTTGCATCTTTCAGTGTTTTATTGATTATTGGAGCATCTTTGGACAAATGAACAACAAACAAATTCAAGCGGCCATCGGAAAACTCAAAAACCTGTGTTGTTCCGGTCTCACGTATCAATGACACCACTTCCTTAGCAGCGATTTTTTCAGGATAAATCATCCTGTCAACCCCCATGTTGATAAAATGCAATTTATGGATGGGTTTGATGTATTCAATGTTATCAATACGTGCAATGGTTTTTTTGGCTCCCAAACGTTTTGCCAACATAGCTGACAACAAATTGATCTCCTCAGAATGAGTAACAGATATAAATAAATCTGCCGTGCTTACTTTTGCATCTTCAAGTGTTTTAAAAGAAGAACACGATCCCGTTATTGTCATTAAATCATATTGTTGTTCTACAATTTTTAGATTGTCTCTGTTTGTATCAACAACAATGGTATCATGATTTTCCTTTGTCAACATCTGTGCGAGGTATTTGCCAACCTCTCCTGCTCCAGAAATTATTATTTTCATATTTTTAAATTAAGCGCTATCAATGTTACAAATCTACAATAAATGCTCCATTTTCAACAACATCATGAACAGGAATATTGTATTTAGCCATTGCCTTTTTGAGTTTTTCCTTCTTATAAAAGGGATAAGAGGAATCCAAAATAAGCGTTTCAAACGAAAACAATGCAGGTAGTGATTCTGCATCCACATCAGCACCTGATGACAAAACGAGGTAATCCAGCTCCATCGGATTCTGATTGATCATGTGTTTATAACGATCATCCCTGATGATCAGCATCCTGATACCCTTAAAGCCAATATACAGGTCTTTCATAAAAACATGGGGATTATCAATGGAAAACATACTGGTAAACATGTATCTGCTTCCGGTTTTATTCAGATCAACAATTTTTTCTTTCTCCAGGCCCTCAGAAAGCCAGTAATTAGACAACCGTTTATCCAATATTTTGCTGTTTTCATCAGCCACATCGGTAAACAACACATTATCATTACCAACAATACAATTGATGCCGGTCTGATTTCTCATGTTATACACCAACAATTTATTGTGTTCCATGGACTGTATATCTCTGATGATTCCAATACTCAAAAACAAGATCAGAAACACCATCACAGCCCAGGAATATTGCCTTTTCCCTTTCATTAGCAATATTGCACCAAATAATATAACAAAGTACAACAGCAATATCTGTACTGGTGTAATGTACAAGTGCTCAGAAACCGCGCCGGGAATACCTTCAATAAAGAAAACAACTTTATTGAGCAAACCTACCAAAAAGGCCATTCCATGACCGGCATACACAGCCAAAACCGGGAATATCCAGGAAACTAAAAATACAAGCATGGCTGCATACACTATAATGGTAACTACCGGGATAACCAAAATATTGGTGAGTATAAAATAATTTGAAAACTGATGAAAATAAAACACCGTCAGGGGTGCAGTTCCAATTTGTGCAGCAATAGAAACAACTATTAGCGACCATAATTTATTCAGAACAGGGATTCGAACGTTCAATAATCCATATATTGGGTTATAAAACGTAACGATACTCAATACAGCAAGGTAGGAAAGCCAAAACCCGAGTTCTGTGATGACAAACGGATTGAACGCCAGGGTTACAAAAGCAGAAGCAGCCAGAATATTATAAATATTAATGTGTTGCTTAAACAAATTCCCAAAGCTAATAAAGCTAAACATTACAGCGGCCCTTGTTACCGATGGTGACAATCCCGTAAGCAAAGCGTAAAACCATATGGACATAACAAGAATAACCACCTGTAAATAAATGAGTTTCTTCTTCTTCCTCAACGGAGACAACAGAAAAAACATAACCATATAAATGATCCCCACATGTAACCCGCTAACAGCAAGCACATGCATAGCTCCCGATGCTGAATATGCATGCCGTAGCTTATCATGGAGCTTATCTTTGTATCCCAGACTAAGAGCTGCAGCAACAGCAAACTCATCCCCTTCAAGTCCCGCCTGTCTGTATATATCCAGCAAATGTGTTCTAAGGCGTGACATACGTCGTTTTAATCCGGAGACCTCAGTCTGATCAATAACCGTCCATGATCCGGATTTCAAATATGTGCTTGAAGCAATCATATGGTAAGTCATGTACTTTGCATAATCAAACTCTTCAGGATTTCCTGAATTTGAAACCATATCAAAATCGGGTTGAAACGCTATCAACATTCCGGGTTTGATGTTTTCGGCCATACTGTCTTTCTGAAAATACACCCGGGCTTGTCCATCCCCATCAAACCACTCATCTTTATAGCGATAGGCCTGCACAGCAATGTCTGTGCTGTACGCATTTTCAGTTTCTTTTGGTGGGGTTTGCACTTCGGCGATGAGCAGGGCATCATCAGGTAAACTGATAGGATTTACCTTATTCAGTTTTTCTGATGTCAGAAACGCACCTGCCGATAACAAAAACAAAAAAACAAGAACGTAACTGATCCAACGCCCCTTGTAATGAAACGTCAACCGTGGTTCCAATTGTAAATACAGCACACATATAAAACCTAACACAAGGATTACGGGGAGCCCAACTTCAAAAGGAGTCTTCAATGCCATTGCAATACCTGCCATGAAAGGCAAAAGTAAACGCACAACAGGCATGGTTTTTATATGCTCATGCAGACTCATTCCTAATTATATATATTACAGTTAGTGTGATGTCACTAGTATAGCATTTCTTAATTAACATAACTTGTCCGG
>JAYENB010000271.1:0-13297 GCA_034721855.1 Bacteroidota bacterium | reverse complement strand
ATGAAGTGAAGACGGATTAATAATGTTCAAAACTATGCTACTCGCTCCAACCTACTCTTATTTAGTTATTATTGATCCAAAAATTTTCATTATTGTTTTGAATTTTGATTTTTCATCATTTGATTTTGTTTAGTATTTGGGTATTAGAATTTAGGATTTATTTAAACGGTTATTGATATACTAATTAAAGAATGAACTACTAGTTTTATGCCACCAGTGTCATATCACTAAGGTTTTTTATTGCTTTTCTCAAATCTATCTATGATTTCTTTATCACTCATGTGAAGATACGATTTGAGTATTTTTACTTCTTCTGCCCTGTCATGATCCGGCCAGTTGTCCAGGAAACGATCATAATACATTTCAGCGGTTTCATCTTCATTGAGCATGCTGTCATAAATGAAGCCGGTAAAGTAAACGACCCAAGGCATTTTATCAAATCCAGGGTAATTTTTTTCAATCCGTTGAAGGTAAACTACCGCATCATAAGGCCTGTCCACATTCATTGCCAGTTCGGCTGCCCTGAAAAGATATTCCGGAACCATACTATCTTTGGTAAACTGAGATGCGTATGAAACATAAAGCAATATCATGTCATTGGCTTTCGATACATCCAATTCATCGTCTTCATGCAATGTTTTTTCATGCTTTTTAATTTGCTTTTGCATATCATCTTTACTTTGCACTGTCTCTGCATCCTGTTCAGTTGTTTCATTCTCTGTGCTCTGCTCCTTGTCTTTTTGATTGCAGGCATATAACAAAAACACCACAAAAATGAAGAAAATAAAATATTGTCTGATAGTCATCGTATTACTGTTTTATAGTCTGTTTTCGTTTTTCCTTTTGCAATAGCTGCCAGTCTGGATTTTAACAACCTTTTTTTCAGTGGAGCAATTTTATCCGTAAACAACACTCCGCTGAGATGATCATATTCATGCTGCACAACCACCGCCTGAATACCCACAAAATTCTCGGTTTTTTCTTCCATATTCTCATCTAAGTAACGCATGGTAAGGGTTTTATACCGTTTTACCTGTTCAAAAATACCGGGAATACTGAGGCATCCCTCTTCAAATCCTGTTGTTTCTTCACTGTGTTCAATAATTTCCGGGTTAATAAAGGCCCTTTTAAACCCTTCGAGTTCAGGGTGTGCTTCAGCCATGGGGTTGGCATCAATCACATACAAGCGCAAAGACTTTCCAATCTGGGGCCCTGCCAACCCAACACCCAAGGCATTATACATGGTTTGAAACATATCATTTATCAATGGTTTTGGGTCAATTTTGCAAGGGTCTATTTCCTTTGCCTTTTTCCGGAGCACCGGATGTCCATATAAATAAATGGGATAGATCATAATTATTTGTTTTTGTTAGCTTCCATATAATATTGTAAAATAATGGTTGCACTGATTTTATCAACCAGTGCTTTATCACGCCGCTTTTTTTGTTTCACACCGCCGTCAATCATGGTTTGAAATGCCATTTTAGACGTATAACTTTCATCAACAGATTCAACCTTTATCCCTGGAAAAAGTTTACGGCATTTTCTCATGGCACCAATGATTTGCGGCACCGGTTCAGAAGGACTACCATCATCACGTGTAGGCATGCCAAAAACAATGCATTCCACCTCCTCTTTGTTGATGTAATTCTCCAGATAATCAAATAACGATGCCGTGGGTACTGTATCAAGCCCTGATGCTATTATTTTCAGGGGATCTGTAACAGCAATGCCTGTACGCTTAAAACCATAATCAATACCCATTAACCTACTCATAATCATGCAAAAATAACAAATATTTTTATCGTTGTTTTATTTTTTGTATATTTATCCTAAAAATAAATAAGATTCTGTTATGAAAAAGCTACTGATAGTGTCAATTGTATTATCTTTTACATTGTTTGCATTTTAAGCAAGTGCACAACCTTATTTACAGACTCACGATGGGATTTCAGCGGAAGTGCTGATCCAGGACCCGTTAATTACAGGCTGTGTTACAGCCTCAAATGTAACAACAAGTTCGACTTCCGCGTTTGGGGCATTTACAAACGACAACCCTGATTTTCCTTTTGAATCAGGTGTAATCTTAGCATCAGGAGATATTGCCAATGCTGAGGGGCATAATAATTCAAGCGGTACTGGCAGCAATATTTCTGGGGGAGGTGATACAGGCTTACAAGCTCTTTTACCCGGGTATTCCATTAATGATGCTACAGTCATTGAGTTTGATTTTGTGCCAGCCAGCGACACAATACGTTTCAATTATATCTTCGGCTCTGAAGAATTTCCCGAATATGTAGGATCAAGTTTTAATGATGTGTTTGGATTCTTTATATCCGGCCCTGGGATCAATGGCCCATACACAAATAATGCAGAAAACATTGCCTTATTGCCAAATGGACAAACTGTAACCATTGACAATTTATATGGAACTGGTTGGTATGTTACCTCCAGGGGTTATGATGATGCTGTAGAATATGATGGTTTATCTGTCAACCTGACAGCAGAAACCATTGTACAAGCCTGTGAAACTTATCACATAAAATTGGCTGTAGGTGATGCAGGAGACCATATTTTAGACAGTGGTGTATTCATAGAAACAGGCAGTTTCACAAGCGGGGTACAGATCAATGCTGTCAGCCACTCTGATGTGGGTACGGATGCTGACCTGTATGAAGGATGTACGAACTCTTTTGTGCTTGAACGGGCAGAAAATTCTCCCGAAGACGAAGAAGTGGTTATTTATATTGACTGGCACCCCGGCAGCACTGCCGACGAAGGTGTAGATGTCAGCGAGATTGTGGATTCTGCCTATATTGCCCCATACACTTATTATGATACCATTTATTACGAAGCATTCAACGATGGCATTGAAGAAGGCACCGAAACCATGATCCTGGAATTCTGGACATCCTGCCCCTGTGGTAATGAAGGGGGGAATTCTGTACTTGATACCATCAATATTTACGATGCAGAAATGATAAAAGGTGGCATACAGGACATGCAATCCAGTTATTGCGGCGAAGAACCACCTGAGACACTTGATCTGGTGGGTGAAGTGAATATTGACCCGGCTTATTATGACTGGAGCACAGGAGAATCAGGAAATATCATTACCATCGAACCATCACCGGGGATTGAAACGTATGCGGTTACCATTTCTGACATATGTGGCAATGAAGTGTATGATTCTGTGACCATTAGAGTTTCCAGTATGCAACTTGAAAGCATTGACGTGGAAGAGGTGTCCTGTTACAATGAATGTGATGGCAACATACAAATCAACGTCATTAATGATTTCGAACCGTTTACCTATATTTATGGTAATGCTGATTACTTCTACATTGAAGACAGCCTTACGTACACTTCAAATCCGAACATTCACAATCTGTGTCCAAAGGATTATTACGTAAAAATTGTTGACAGCATCGGCTGTTACTTAACTACAGAAGTAACGGTTCCCAACCAGGTGAATATATATCTCTCACCAGGCATTATTAATTCGTCCACAACCTATTGTGAAAATCCAGGCGAAGTCACACTTACGGCTGAGGCAAGCGTTGATAATGCTACATTTACATGGTGGAACGGCGAACATACGTCTGAAATTACTATTACCCCAGCACAAGGGGAAAACGATTACTGGGTACAAATTGGTGACGGCTGTGGGAATATTTTTGAAGATCATGTGAGCATCACAGTTTCTGATATTGAATTGAATGTTAATGAAGAACCAGATGTCAATGACAATTGCAATGGAAGTGTTTCTTTGTTTGCAACCGGTGGCGTTCCTCCTTATTCGTATTACTGGGAAGCCCCAATCAGCGCATTTGGAAGTGAACAGGAAGACCTGTGCGCCGGTGATTATGTTGTCATAATCGGCGATGCTACTGAATGCGAACACACAGATCCCATCACAGTATCTGCTTCCAATGCCGTTGATGTAGATAATGTGAATCCGATACTGCTATACCCCAACCCTGCAGAATCACACGCCTTTGTAGATATATCGGTACTCAGAGAAAAATCCGTTACCATTCAAATTTATACCATTGAAGGCAAAAAAGTATCTTCCGAAGCAACCACAGAAGATATCTACAAAACACCGGATTTATTACCAGGGGCTTACATGCTGGAAATACTGAATGATAATGCCCACACACTTTTTATTGATAAACTGATCATCACAAAATAACACAGCATTTTTTACTACAAAATAAAGCCATTTGATACCAGGTGGCTTTTTTATTTCGTATCTTTCAGTTTTACAACAACTTACAATTTTTAAAAAAATAAGCTGGAAAAAGCTATTTTTATTTATCATTTCTTATCTTTATCTTGGTAAATTATTTTTGCTATGCAAATATGAAGATAAAGAAATGTCATTATGAAAAAGGAAATAAAATTCAGTCTTGTTTACAGGGATATGTGGCAATCATCAGGGAAATACGTCCCCCGTGTTGATCAGTTAAAACGCATTGCTCCTGCCATTATTGATATCGGTTGTTTTGACAGGATTGAATCCAATGGAGGCGCTTTTGAACAGGTTAATCTGTTGTTTGGAGAAAACCCGAACAAAGCTGTCAGGGAATGGGTAAAGCCATTCAATGAAGCTGGCATTGAAACGCACATGCTTGAGCGTGCATTGAATGGTATCAGAATGTATCCGGTGCCCAAAGATGTTCGGAGGCTGATGTTTAAAGTAAAAAAAGCACAAGGGGTTGATATTGCCAGATCATTTTGTGGTTTGAATGACCATCGCAACCTGGAATTATCCATAAAATATGCCAAGGAAGCAGGCATGATATCCCAGGCAACATTGAGTATCACCCATTCAAAAATTCATACCGTTGATTATTTTATGGATGTCGTGGACCATGCTGTTGAATACGGGACTGATGAAATATGCCTGAAAGACATGGCCGGTATTGGACGTCCTGTATTTTTGGGGAAACTGGTGAAGGCCATCAAAGATAAATATCCTGATCTCATTGTACAATATCACGGTCATTCCGGCCCCGGATTTTCTGTGGCTTCAATGCTGGAAGTAGCCAAAGCCGGGGCAGATTATCTTGATGCTGCTATGGAACCATTGTCATGGGGGATGGTACATCCTGACATCATTACTTTACAAAACATGTTAAAAGATGCCGGATTCCTTGTTAAAGACATCAACATGAAAGCCTACATGGAGGCCCGTGCATTATCACAGGAATTCATTGATGATTTCCTTGGTTACTGGATAAATCCCAAAAACCGATATATGTCCTCGTTGATGATTGCTCCCGGTTTACCCGGAGGAATGATGGGCAGCATGATGGCTGATCTTGAAGGGGTTCATGCCGGTATCAATTCACAGTTGGAAACACAGGGCAAATCTCCGCTTAGCTTAGATCAATTGCTTGTTAAGCTTTTTGAAGAGGTTAATTATGTATGGCCAAAAATGGGATATCCCCCACTGGTAACACCATTCAGCCAATACGTTAAAAATGTGGCATTGCTCAATATCATGAGCCTGTATCAGGGCAAAGAACGGTTTCAAACCATAGATAACAATACCTGGGATATGCTGCTTGGAAAAGCAGGCAAACTACCCGGACCACTTGCTCCTGAATTAATAGAACTCGCTAAAAAACAAGGAAGAGAATTCTACACTGGCGTACCCCAGGATAATTATCCCGATGAACTTGACAAATACAGAAAAGAAATGGAGGAAAACGGATGGGATACCGGTGAAGATGACGAGGAACTTTTTGAACTTGCTATGCATGACAGACAATACCGAGATTACAAAAAAGGAGTAGCCAAAGAAAGATTCTTAAAAGAGCTGGAAAATCTAAAACACAAAAGCAAAGAAACAAAAGTAGATTCAGTATCTAAACCCAAAAGCAGATCCAATAATGTGGAAGCAATTTCTTCACCCTATTATGGTAGAGTGTATCTGGATCTTAGCCTTGGGTTGGAAGAAAACAAACTAAAAATCGGTGATAAAGTTGAAAAAGGGCAACGCTTATGCTACATCGAATCAAGGGCAAGTTATCACGGCATAAAAAGCCCCGTAAATGGTGTTGTTGAACATATTGATTTCAATGAAGGAGACAGCGTCAAAAAAGAAGATGTACTTTTCACCATAAAGAAAGAAAAGTAAAGCAACCAAGCCTGAACTCTGTCATAAAACAAATTGCAAAAACCTGCTATAAAACTGTTTTTTCCTCTTATAAATATTTATTTTTGTTGTCTGATGAAGTTAACAAATAACATGACTAACATTAATATAACGTAATGATGAAAACACTGAATGATAAACTAGCAGACACACTGAATAATCACACAGACGTAATCAGCAATTCCCCACGTCAGGAAATCATCAAAGCAAGTGTAAACAACAAAGAATGCCTGGTTGCTAAAAACGGATGCCTTGCCACATGGACGCCTCCGGAATCCACAGGCAGAAGCCCCAAAGACACACTTATTGTAAAAAGGCCATCTTCTCAAATCCACGTTGATTGGAACTCACCCAATAACCTGCCGATGACAGAAAAGCTTTTTGATATGGTGTATGACGATGCTGAAAACATCATAAAGGAAAGCAAAAAAATATACACATCAGACCGTGTCATCGGGGCATCTGAAGAATTTGCACTGCCTGTTAAAACCATCACCGACCATGCACTGACAACTCTGTTTTCATATAATATGTTCAGGCCTATACCGGAAAATATCGAAAAATCATGTTTTCACAATAAAGATTTTACCTTGCTCAGCTTGCCATATCACAAACTAAACAGGAAGAAATACGAATGGAAATTGCGGAAAACCGAAAATGGGGAAACATCCAACATGATTGTTGCTATGGACCTTGACAGGCGCATGGGGATTATCATCGGATCGGCGTATTTGGGCAGCGTAAAAAAGCTGATGTTTACCGTCATGAATTATTACCTGCCATTTGAAAAAGTACTGCCTTTGCACTGTAGTGCCAATGTGGGCAATGATGATAAATCAGCGTTGATTCTTGGTTTATCCGGAACAGGCAAAACAACCCTTTCGGCCGATCCAAACCGGGCTTTGCTTGGTGATGACGAACACGGCTGGTCTGATAACGGGATAGCCAATTTTGAAAATGGCTGTTACGCTAAAATGATTGATATTGATCCTGCAAAAGAACCCGATATTTACAATGCCATTATGCATGAAAACGATTACCTTAATCACGGTTCAATTGTAGAAAATGCCATGATCTATCCGGATGGAAACTTTGATTATCATGATGACAGGCTAACACCAAATTCACGTGCCTCCTATCCGTTGACATACCTTCCCAATATCAAAAAATCCAGTACCGCGGGTCATCCTTCTACCATTTTGTTTTTAACAGCGGATGCTTATGGCGTGTTACCCCCGGTTGCCAAATTGAATAAACACCAGGCTATGCTATGGTTTTTGATGGGATATACGTCTAAACTTGCCGGTACAGAAACAGACATAACCCAACCTGAGGCCACATTCAGCCGCTTTTTCGGTCAACCATTTATGCCGGGATTGCCATCTGTTTACTCACAGATGCTGGGTAAAAAAATGGAGAAATTCAACACCAATGTATTTTTGATCAACACAGGCTGGACAGGGGGAAAATATGGCACAGGCAAACGCATTGACTTAAGGCTGACACGTAAAATGGTGGATGCAGCGCTAAACAGCCAGCTTGAAAGTGTGGAATATGAAACCGATGATTTATTTCATCTCAATGTACCAACCTCTGTTCCCGGGGTACCCTCAGAAATGCTGATGCCGGTTAACACATGGAAAGACAAGGATGATTATGAAACAACGGCTAAGAGGTTAGCACAGGAATTCAGTAAAGCATTTGACAAAGCATACGGGAAGAACAACATTTCACCGGAAGTGAAGAAAAACTGCCCCGGGAAATAACCACTCAATCCTGTGTTATACCGATATATGTTCAATTGGCATTATACTGAAATACAATTTGTTCAATAATATCCTACGAGATTTAAGAACAACGATTAACAATTTTTGATTTGAGAAGTTAAAAAAATTATGAATAATTAATGAATTGATTTCTATATTTGTAAAGAGTTTTGAAACTGCACAAAAAATTTGAATAAAGATAAATGAAGACTTTAAATCATAAATCGTTATTCCTTGTTCTGAGATCAAAAGACCAGCACATAACAGCAAGTGAAAACACTTGGCGGAGCAGGGAAGTGGAATCTATACGGAAAGTAAAAACGGACCATGTCCCTGTCTGGCTTGCCTGCCGATAGACGGGATTGAACGCAACTTGGTATCAGATATTAAAACGAATATGCAGGATATCTCCGTCCTGTACCACGTAGTTTTTTCCTTCTACGTAAAATTTTCCTACTTCTTTGACAGCCTGTTCGCTTTTATAATTCACAAAATCCTCGTATTTCATCACTTCTGCACGGATAAACCCTTTTTGAAGATCCGAATGAATAACACCGGCAGCTTCGGGAGCAGTCATGCCTTTGCGGATAGTCCAGGCCCTGTTTTCTTCTTCACCAATGGTAAAAAAGGATTGCAAATTAAGCATATCATAGGCTTCCCTGATCAGAACATCCACACTGGGTTGGTCAAGACCGTAATCATTGAGAAACTCATGGCGTTCATCTTCCTTGTCCAGTTCAGCAATTTCAGATTCAATACCGGCAGCAATGCGCAGAATTTTGATATTTTCGTCTTTCAATGCTTCACGCACTTGTTTTACATACTCATTGTCTTCCGAAGCATGTTCATCATCCACATTGCACACAACCATCACGGGTTTTGCCGAATACAAAAACAAATCATCAATGACACGGGCATCTTCTTTGGAAACAGGGGCAGTACGTGCTGGTTGCAACGCATCCAGGTGCTGCTTATACAGGTTTAATATCTCCATATCTTTTTTGGCATCTTTGTCTCCTGTCTTCACCAATTTTTCCATCCTGCCAATTTTACGTTCCACGGTTTCCATGTCTTTCACCTGCAATTCAAAATTCACGGTTTCCCAATCCCTTGCCGGATCAACAGAATCATCAACATGGGGCAGGTTTTCATCATCAAAACAACGCAATACATGTATCAGGGCATCGCTGCTTTTGATATCATTCAAAAAAGCATTGCCTATCCCCTGCCCTCTGCTGGAACCTTTAGTCAAACCTGGTACATCCACAATTTCCATGGTGGCCGGCACTTCTTTTTTTGTCGGTTGCAATTTCGTCAATTCAGGCAAACGTGGATCAGGCACTTTGATCACACCTATGTTTGATTTGTTGGTGGCAAAAGCATAATTGGTCGCTTCCGCTTTAGTACTGGACATGCAATTAAAAAAGGTGGTTTTTCCACAATTAGCCAGTCCGATGATGCCACAATTCAGTCCCATATATTCAATTATCAGGAGTTTTTGCCAAAATAATTTTCAATCCTGTCGAAAGCTATGTTTACCATATCTTCGGGAACGCAAAATGACATCCTCACATGTCCTTCGCCTTTGAAAGCAATCCCCGGGGTAGTTGACACACCGGCTTTCTGCAGTAGGTTGACAGCAAATTTCATGGAATCATCCTTCCCATCCGCTTTGATGCGAGGAAACATCAGGTAAGCTCCTTTGGGTTTTTGATAATCAAAGACGTGTTTTACCCTGTCTAAACGCTCACACATTACATCCCTTACCATCAGGTAATGCTGCCTGAATTCGCTAATGCAATCCTGCGGCCCTTCCAAAGCAGCAATGGCTGCATATTGGGCTACAACAGGGGCACATATCGCCAGTGGGATATGCATTTTCACAATGTGTTTGATTAAATCAGCAGGAGCATGCAGGTAACCAACACGCCATCCTGTCATGGCATAGGATTTTGTAAACGTAAACACGCTGATTACCCTGTCATGCATGCCTTCAAAAGAAGCAATGCTATAATGTTCATGACCATCGTAGGTAAAATATTCATAGGCTTCATCCACGATAACCATCAGGTCGTTTTCGGTCGCCATGTCAGCAAGGGCTTGCAGTTCTTCTTTGGAATATACTGCGCCGGTTGGGTTGTTGGGATCGCTGAAAATAATGGCCTTTGTCTTGTCCGTTAAGGCAGCATTTATTTTATCAATGTCCAGTTTATATCCATTTTCCTCATCGGTTTGTACCAACACAGGTTTTCCTCCTGCTATTTCAACTTGACGCACATGCGTGGAATATCCGGGAATTGGAATGATGACCTCATCACCGGGATTAACTGTGGCCAGAACCGCAGCAGATAAACCTTCAATGGCACCCACCGTGATCATTACTTCCTCAATGGTAGCATCAATTTTGTTGTCATTACGCAGTTTTTTTGCTACAGCTTCCCGCAGCGGCACCAAGCCCCAGGTTGGAGAATACCCTGCGGTTTTGCCTTCCATAATGGCTTTGGATGCAGCATCCTTTATGTGTTCAGGGGTATCGCTTGTGGGTTTGGCCCAGGACAAAAATGCAACATCTTCCTGCAATTGTGATAACCTAGTCATTTCATGAATGGCCGATGTTGGAATGTTTAATGCCCGATCAGATATGTGTTGTTGTGAAATCATAATAACTTACTTTTTATATTGAACATATGTTTGTTTTGCAAATGTAATAAAAAAAAGCAATCACCATTTTATGTCCAAAAATTAAGGAATAATGGAATCGGCAATGCATTGATGCCATACAGACAAAAAAAGTTTCTATCAATTGTGGGTTTTGCTAATTTCATCCCTTCTGCGGGTACCGAAAAGATAAAAATCCCTGATGGAATTGTTATGAACCATGGAATAAACAAGTTTACGGTTCATTTTCTGAACCAAAAGAAACAGAGGAGACAAAAACATAATCCGGCGTGATACCATCCACCTGGCATCGTATTTCCAGTTAAGCCTTTTTATCTTATCTACCCTGGCAACATTCCCACTGATGATGTGGCTGTTTGTCTCGTCAAGCGAAAGCATGGATTCGGAATACTCCAGGCCAAGGTGCTTAGCAATTGTTGGCAGCACATGTTCAGGATAAAGTGCCATTTCCTCGTAACCGACATACCATGGTTTAATGCCCATTTTCTTAATCCGCAAACGCAATTTAAGATTTTCCAGGTACCACCGTAAAAAATAATACACCACAGGTTTCCTGGTTGCCAAATGCCGTGTATAGCTCCAGCTTCTGACATCGCGTGTCAGGTAGATTACTTTTAAATCATGCTTTTCGCTTAGGTATTTCAGGTATGCATAACTATTTTTGGAAGAGTCCACCATGGTCACACAATCGCCAAAATTACGTTTCAGCAATTCAAGCATGGCTTCCAGCTTTTCGGAATCGCTGTTCAACCCTTTTAGGACACCGTGCACTTCTTTCCACACAACACAATCCTTGGCGTGTTTACCGCATGAACATACCGAGGTAAAATGCCGGTCCCGCGAACGCTCATCCATGATGGATTTCAATTCACCCAACCCCACAACCCCGGGCAAAGTTCCCAGCGACATATCCAGGATGGTTGATCCCGAATGCCCAAGTCCGGCTATGTAAACAATTTTTGAACCCATTTTTGTAAGCATATATGACTGTATTGACAGACAAACATACACAAAATTTTTCATCCTGAGAGTATAGCAGGGATTTGCAATGCCTTATCACAAAATTACATCAAACCACAACTATAAATGTATAATTACTTATTTCATCTATGAGTTCAGTCTAAAAAGTCAAAATAACAAAATTTCCCACCAAGCCACAAAGACACCAAGTTTCACAAAGTACTGGTATTCAGTAAATATAGCTTTGTGATTTCTTTGTGTATTAGAGGCTTTGTGGGATAAAATGACTTTTTAGACCGGCCTCATCTATGCAATGCCTTATCACAAAATTACATCAAACCACAACCCTTTATCCAATGCTAATTCAATTCCTTGTGCAATGCCTTATCACAAAATTACATCAAACAAAAACAGCAAACACTTTGAAAGAGAAGTGATAGTGCTGAAATGAAACACCTGACTTTTTCTCATTAACAAAATATTTGCATTTTTTTCAAACAAATTTTGGTTTATAACATAAACTACTTTATATTTGCAGCATAATTAAAAAATAAACACTATGAAAAACACTGACATGAATCCCAAACAAAGCTTTGAAATCATCACCCGTATGATTGAGGCACGTAAAACCAACTGGAACGACAATGGCCACATATTACGTATGTGGGGGTGGTTAATTCTCCTTGCATCAATTGCTCATTTTGTTATCGGCGAACTCGAAATGTATCAAATTTTATGGATCCCCTGGCTGATTACCATTCCCGGGGCAATTTATACGGTTATTTATTTCGCCAAATTAAAAAACAAACACGGCAAATCCGGTTTTCTGGATAAACTCTCAGGGTATATCTGGTGGTTGTTTGCAGTCAACGCATTTGCTCTCGGCTTTGGATTTACTTTTTTCTTTGGGCACATGGGTACCGGGATCATTTTAATTCTGCTGGGCTTTGCTGCCGTTATAGATGGTAAAATCATGCGCTTCCGCTCGATGGTTATTGGTGGAATTATTACCAATTTGCTTGGCTTGTTCACCCTATTCTGGATGCTGATGGTTTATTATGATGTATTGGAAAACCAGAATTTTCTTATTCTAATGGTGGGGCTCGGCATCACGTTAACAAACCTCATCCCCGGCTACATTCTCAAAAAGGAATTTGACAAAAAAAATAACTAAGTATGGACAATTTGGATCCTTTGCTTCACTCACAACTTCGTTTGGCAATTGTTTCTTTGCTGATTAAGCATGAAGTGTTGGAATTCCGTTTTCTTAAAGAAAAAACGGAGGCAACTGCCGGCAACTTGTCTGTACAAATCCGTAAACTAGAAGATGCCGGTTACCTGGAAGTAAAAAAATCATTCAGGAACAATTACCCGTTGACAACCTGCAGCCTGACAAACAAAGGGGTGAAAGCATTTGAAAAATACGTGACAACAATCAATGAATACCTGAACCCAAACACTTAACATTGTTAAGCTTACCAATCAGATTGCTACATTAAAAAAATTATGAAAAAAGAATTAACAGCCCCCATTTGGGACAAAGAATACAGTAAGAGACGTTACACACGTAAACCCATGCAAGCTATTGATGAAAGGATGTCACCAAAACACAGGCAACATGCCGGGCGATAAGCCATAATGTGTTTAACAAGCAGCCCGGTGACATGCATAAACATAAGTTATGTGCAAGTCGGAATAAAGCAAAAAGAGAATAAAAATTGATTTA
>JAYENB010000270.1:0-9196 GCA_034721855.1 Bacteroidota bacterium | reverse complement strand
TATCAATGGTAACAGGTTGTCCATTTGGCAACAAGGCAATATTTTCTGCATTGTTGGAATAAGGACCGTTTATGCCGGGTCCCGACAAGAAAAAACCAAACACATCGTTGAAAGAAGAATTAGCCCATTCCGGAAATTCCTCGGAACCAAAAATATATTCAAACTGGAGTTCATTGCTGGCCGGGATAAAATCAAATTCCAGTATGGCAGCATCGTTAATTGTATAGCCTGGTATCAATGCCTGCAAATCGCTATCCGATCCCCCTGATGTGCTACTTCCGGTAGAAGGGCCATTATCCGGTCCTTCAGAATCTACAGCGGATCCTGAGGCCATAACAAACCCCTCGTCAAAACCGGAACTCCCTATGGTACCAGTATAGTAAGCTATGCTCACCGGGTCACCATTATAAGTAACGTTAAAAGCCTCAACACAACCGGAAATCAAAATATCTTCTACAAGTTGTTGTGGTGTATAAGCACCCGGGTCCACTGAAATGAGTTTTATATATCCTTGGGAAGGGCGCTTCCGGACAGCAATTTCAACGTTCTGACCTGACAATTCCTTTGAAAAGTACAAACGCAACATAACCTGCTCGCCAGGGGCAAAATCAAACTGATTAATGGTAAACACGCCTGGTGATTCATGTAAATGCGTCATTCGTACCAGGTTATATTCCCCTTGATCATCATGGTAGGCTAAAAAACCTGCAACCGTTTCATCCCCATCAGGATAATTGAGGTGAACGTCAACATCCATCCCGGCAGGCATTTTAAAACCGAAATAATAATTTTGGTTATGATAAGAACGCAATGTCCCTTCAAACGGTATTTCATGATTGGAAGCCGGGTTAAGCTCAAAGTTAATGAATTGCAAATCCAAGGTTGGCTTTATATCTTGACATTCTGATGGCTCTGTACTTAATTCCTGTATTGTTTGAGCTTTCAATACGTTAATACCAGAAACCGATATCAAAATAAACATTAAACTTATAACACATATATTTTTCATAACACTTGATTTTTTTTATTCACATCTGAACATATTAGTAAAATCCAAATGACTCATTTTAAAACGATAAATATACAAAATTTTAACATCCCATAAACAAAATATTTTAATTTTATTTTATCGGAAACAATCTTATATTATGGATAGCCTAACATGACACTACTCCTCTCTTTTTCTAAATCTTATATATTCATAAATAATTTAGTTAAAAGACAATAAATGTTAAGGTTTCGTTGCCTGAGATTTAACAAATCAATATATTTTTCTTTTGGCATCAAGTCAGGCATAAATATTTTTTACCGCTATGATTGATAACTACCTGGGCAACCAGGGAAATGAAAAATAAATATAAAATGGCCACATAGACAGTTAATAACGGTTATCAACAGTTGCTTACGAAAAGTTGGTATATTACCTCAAATCCGCAAGTGTTTTACTACTGCATCGCTAAACTATACGCCATCTGCGGCAATGCTCAACATTGCGCGCTTCACCGTAGCTACGGCTACGATTACAGTGCTCATGTTGGCGCTTCCCGCATCTGGCGTATATTTTAGCCCTTCGTTACGCAAACCACTTGCGGATTTGAGGTATTATAAAAACAATATCCGCTTTCCTTTCATGACATTTATAACAAAAAAACTATCTTTGTTTCATAGAAATAAATTCATTTATCATGAAATATCCTGAAGTAAACCTAAAAACCGCTGCTGATCTTGGCATCAATGAAGAAGAATTTGCTCTGATCCAAAAATACATGGGGCGCAAACCCAATTTTACCGAACTCAGCATATATTCGGTAATGTGGTCAGAACATGCCAGTTATAAAAACTCCATCCGCTGGCTGAAAACCCTGCCACGCGAAGGCGGTAAATTGCTTACTGAAGCAGGTGCAGAAAATGCCGGTCTGGTGGACATTGGAAATGATCTGGCATGCGCTTTCAAAATTGAATCACATAACCATCCATGTGCTGTAGAACCATACCAGGGCGCTGCTACCGGCGTGGGCGGCATCAACCGTGATATTTTCACCCTCGGGGCCCGTCCCATTGCTCAGCTCAATTCTTTGCGCTTTGGCAACCTCAAAAACGACAGCACAAAATGGATGATAAAAGGCGTGGTAAAAGGCATCGGCGATTACGGAAACTCGTTCGGTGTTCCCGTGGTTGGTGGGGAAGTGTTTTTTGATGAATCATACAACACCAACCCCCTCGTCAATGCCATGAGTGTAGGGATATTGAAAAAAGGCAACATGGTATCAGCCATAGCAACGGGAAAAGGCAATCCTGTTTTCATTGTTGGTTCATCCACGGGGAAAGACGGCATACATGGTGCCACTTTCGCCTCAGCCGACATCACTGAAAATTCTGCCGATGACATTCCCAGCATACAGGTTGGGGATCCGTTCCAGGAAAAACTGCTCCTTGAAGCTTCGTTAGAACTCATTGACAGTGGTGTGGCTGTTGGCATGCAAGATATGGGTGCTGCCGGCATCATTTGTTCCACCTCCGAAATGTCGGAAAAAGGCAATTCAGGTATGCGCATTGACCTTGACAAAGTACCACTGCGGCAAAAAAACATGGAAGCATGGGAAATCCTGCTTTCCGAATCGCAGGAACGCATGCTTGTGGTAATCAATAAAGGGAAAGAAGATGTCGCCAAAAACATATTTACAAAATGGGACATCAACTGTGTTCAGATTGGTGAAGTCATTGATGAAGATAAACTCTACTTTTCGTACAAAGGCAAACAAGAAGCTGAAGTACCTGCATCCAGCCTTGTGCTTGGTGGTGGTGCACCAGTATATGAGCGAGAATACACTGAACCGGCTTACATCACAAGCAGTAAATCATTTAAGATAGATGATGTACCACAACCAAAAAATTATAAAAAAATTGCGGAATTTATCCTGGCTCAGCCCAATGTGGCATCAAAACGATGGGTGATTGAACAATACGATACCATGGTACGCACCAATAATATGAGTACCAATAAAGTATCGGATGCAGGTGTAGTCAACATCAAAGGCACCAACACAGCTCTGGCCCTGACCACTGATTGCAACAGCCGTTATGTTAAGGCCGATCCTTACACAGGTGCCATGATAGCTGTGGCTGAATCAGCAAAAAATGTAGCCTGTTCAGGGGCAACGCCAACGGCGATTACAAACTGCCTGAACTTTGGATCTCCCTATAATCCCGAAGCATACTGGCAATTTGTCAAAGCAGTACAGGGCATGGGAGAGGCATGCAGGAAATTCAACACTCCCGTTACCGGCGGCAATGTCAGCTTCTATAACCAAACCACCAAAAACGGCAAAACCGAACCGGTATTTCCCACACCTACTATCGGCATGCTGGGCATTATGGAAGACAAATCATACCATACTGGACTGGGTTTCAAACGCAAAGGCGACATGATTTTCCTGCTCGGGAAATCCAAAAACGACATCGCTTCTTCCGAATACCTGTATCATTACCACAACATTAAAAACACACCTGCACCCTTTTTCGATCTGGATTTTGAGCATAAACTCATAAAAATACTGCAAACACTGGCAAAAGAAAATCTGGTCGAATCCATGCATGATGTTTCTGACGGCGGTCTGTTTGTCAGCCTCTCTGAATCTGCTTTTGACAATAACCTGGGTTTTGACATCACCAGCGATGCCGAAGTCAGAAAAGACGCTTTCCTTTTTGGAGAAGCTCAGGGACGCGTTGTTGTCAGTGTGGAACCCGACAAAGAATCGGATTTTATTGATCTCATGATTGATAACGATTTTCCGTTTTCAACCCTCGGTCATGTTACCAAAGGCGAAATCCGTGTGGATGATGTATCTTTTGGCTTTGTCAAAGACCTGAAAAAAATATACAACTCGGCACTGGAAAAGAAAATCAACGAAAAATAACATGAGGGAAAAACCTCCAACACATACCGGTAATTCGGTTTACAACATATTCAACCGCATTGCCTTCAGGTATGATTTCCTCAATCATTTTTTGTCATTAGGGATTGATAAACTGTGGCGGCGAAAACTCAGGCGCATCATAGTCCAACACCACCCCCATGACCTGCTCGACATTGCTACCGGCACCGGCGATATGCTGATCCTGCTGCATAATACCGGGATAAAACACCTGCATGGCATCGATCCCGCTCCGGCTATGCTGGAAAAAGCACAGGCCAAACTCAAAAAAAGGAACATCAGCGATGACATACAACTGCACACCGGGTATGCTGAAGATTTACCTTTTGACACCGGTAGTTTTGACCTGGCCAACCTTGTGTTTGGCATACGGAATTTTGACAAGCTCGAAACTTCGCTTTCAGAGATCAAACGCATTCTGAAACCAGGAGGAAGCATCACCATCATGGAATTTGACATGCCACGTAACCGGTTCATTAAACCTTTATATGTTTTTTATCTAAAGCATATTATTCCGGCTATTGGAGCGTTGATTTCCGGAAACAAAACAGCATACAAGTACCTGGCTGAATCCATTCTCGCTTTTTCCAGGGATACCGATGTAAATGCCAAATTAAAACAAACCGGATTTCATGACACCAAATCTGTAGCCTTGTTTTTCGGCATTGCCCGCATTTATTCAGCAGTAAAGCATTGATGATTGTTACCTGCTGAGAAAGACTTATACCAGATCATGTGAAATCCGCAGGCTTATTCCTTTCAGAAAAATCAAAATGGCCAGAAACTGTTGTCCATATTTTTTTAAAGCTTTGTTTATGTATTTATTAACAAGCACAGCCCTTAAATGTTTAAGATTTCGCCTGTTGGGTTGGGAAAACCCGTGTAGCTCCAAAGCCATATTCTTTGAAAGAGGCGTCCTCATAGCGCAGTTTATAATCATTTTCCAAGCTTTTCCTTAAGGTTGACTTGAGGGTTCCGTTACCGATGCCATGAATAAACACAACCGACTCTATCCGCTCTTTGATGGCTTCGTTAAGCACTTCATGAAAATAACTCATCTGGTATTCCAGAATTTCATGGTTACTCATGCCCACCACTGAATCCACCAACTCATTGATATGCAGGTCCTCTTCCCATACCACAGGTTCAGGACGCTTTTTTGAGCGACGGGATTTTTCTGCATCCAGTGTTTCCTGCATTTCTTTTTCGGCAAAAACAGCATTCAAATCCGCATTCACAACAATATCATTGCTGTACATCACATGCACCTGCGCTTTGTTGTGAAAATAATCGCTGTTGCTGTATGCCTCATCCTGTATCAAACGTGTTGGTTTGATTTTAAGTTCCGTCTGGATGGCAGGTTTGAGCTGCTGCATCTGATTTCCTGTAAACAGCCCCTGCATTGCCACTTTTTTCATATCATTCAAATCCCTGTCGTCAATTGTCATCAATTCCAGTTTGATGTCCGGTTCAAGCACATCCTGTGAAATCAGTTTGTATGCCTCATCATATGCCTGGTACAGGGCAAAATTCAGATAATAGGGTGAATCATTGATTAAAAACATACTGACGTTGCGGGCATCCTCATCCCTTGTGAAAGCCAGCAATACTTTATACACGGTTCTGTCTTCACTGATTTTCATTTTCTCAGGCTCGGTATGTTGCGGTGCTTCATCAACCGTATGCTGAACCAGGCTCTCAGCTCCTCTTTCTATCAATACCAGATCTTCGGCTGCTACCGGATATTCAAAACCATCTTCAGTTTCCACTATCAAAGTACCATCCTTTTGAACACGCCTGACCTCGCCTCCGCCTACATCATTCAAAAACCTTACTTTATCACCCGGTCTGTATTGTTTTGTATTGCTCATATTATATAAATTTTTCTTTATTTTGCAGTAAATTCCTGTCACATGAAAGATGATACAAAGTTAATAAAGATCGCAGACTATACATATACATTACCGGAATCACTCATTGCAAAATATCCACTTGAAGTTAGGGACACATCCAAACTGCTGATATATAACAAGGGAACACTTGAACAAAATAAATTTCACAAATTGACAGATTACCTGCCCGAAGATGGGCTGATGGTATGGAATGATTCACGCGTGCTCAATGCCAGGCTTGTTTTTCATAAATCCACAGGGGCCAGGATTGAAATATTCTGCATTTCACCGGCAGGGGAACAAGATTACAGCACAGCACTGCAATCAAAAGGGGAAACCACATGGAAGTGCATCATCGGCAACCTGAAAAAATGGAAAACAGGTGCACTTACCGGCATTTTTAACGTTGATGATAAAGAAATAAAGATTCAGGCAAAGCTGATTGAACGGGGCAAGACTGGGCATGTCGTGGAATTCAACTGGGATGATACAGGTACCACTTTTGCCAGCATCATGGAACAAAGCGGCCTCACGCCCATTCCACCATACCTGAACAGGGAAAGTGAACCGGTTGACAGGCAGCGGTATCAAACGGTATATTCTACCGTTTCAGGCTCGGTGGCAGCACCCACAGCAGGCCTGCATTTCTCGGACAGGATGCTGCAAACACTCAGGCAAAGCAACACAGAGACAGCATCCCTGACACTGCACGTGGGGACGGGAACATTTCAACCTGTCAAATCCAGACATATTGGCGATCACAACATGCACACGGAATATTTTTATGCATCACGGGACTTGTTGATGGTGTTGAAAAAACATGCGGGGAACATCACCGCCGTAGGCACCACCAGCCTGCGTGGGATGGAAAGCCTGCTTCAGGCCGGGATTAAGGCCATGCAGGGAAAATCACAACTGGATGCCCCCCAACACATCAGCCAGTGGGAAGCTTACAACAGGCCAGACGGAATAAGCCTGGAAAGGGTATTGGATTTTATGATTGAAGAATCAGACAGGCTGAACATCAATCACATTCACGGCAAAACCAGCATGATGATTGCGCCGGGATATCCATTTCTGCTGCCCGACAGGTTGATTACAAACTTTCACCAGCCGGGTTCTACCCTGTTGCTACTCATTGCAGCCTACATCGGCAATGACTGGAAAAAAGTGTATGACTACGCTTTGCAGCACGGATTCCGGTTTTTAAGCTATGGCGACAGTACGTTGCTGATACCAAAAGGGAACAAAGGAACATGAGAAGTATGATAACAATAAAAGCGTATATTTTTCACCCCTTACCCACAACATCGCATAAATTCACTACCTTTGATAAATATAAGATGTATTGAAGCAATAAATACGATTGTTTACAGATGATGAGTAAAGATTTACACGAACTTAGAGGGTTATATAGATACGTTGTAATGTGTTTTGGTAGATGAAGATAAATAGCGATTAATAAAAATCTAAAAAATGAAATCAAGTATTATTATTTGTACATATAATGAGGAAAAAACAATAACAGATGTATTGATTTCAATATGTAAACATTCGCCTGATTCTGAGATTATTGTGGTGGACGATGGTTCTATTGATAAGACAGAAAGCATTTTATTGGAATTATCAAAGGAATACTCGTTTAAATATGAAAAATTGGATAAGAATAGAGGGAAAAGCTGGGCAATGGTTCATGGGGTTGAAAAAGCTACTAATGAGATAATATTGTTTTTTGATGCAGATGTTTCAAACATTAAAAAAGAGCATTTTGACTCTTTATTACAACCCATCATTAGTAGTGAGGCTGATATGGTATTAGGGCAACCTTCTGAGACTCTGATAGATTATAAGGTTAATCCATTTAGGGCATTAACCGGTGAAAGGGCATTATTAAAAAAGGACATTGTTCCAATACTTGAAGATATAAGAGAAATTAGATTTGGCGTAGAGACATTTATTAACTTATATTTTCAAGCGAAAGGAAAACGAATTAAATACGTTTTATTAAAAGAGTTAGTACATCCAATAAAATACAAGAAAACGACAATGTTGAATGCTACAAAAGAATTTGCTAGTGAAGAAAAAGAAATTGCAATAACACTAATGAATAATCATGACTTGATTACTAACCGAGTAGAATTGATAATAAAAAAATATAATACAATAACAAAGAGTAAAATAACGTTTTTACAAAATGATATTAATAATAAGATGCAAGAATTAAAGGATAAGTTTTTATTATAAAACGCGCTACAAGCGAGTAGGCTTCCCACCCCCCAGTAAAATCTGCCAACGAGCATGTCCCGATGCATATCAATTTACTGTGCTTCCTATACAAACTTTCCCTATCTTACAGCAGGCATCAAAGCCCCGGCACAAATAAGAAAACACTAAAATCAACTTGCTGATACGCTTATTTATCCCTTTTTCAGTGCATCGAAATACATGGCAAAAGCGCGGTACAAAAAGTGTGTCCATTTCCCAAACGGTACAATGATAAGCGCCCATTGGGCAAGTACAATCACATGGACGATAAAAAGCCAAAAGTAATTTTCTTCTAAAAGTTCTGTTTTCTTGGCTATTTTCGGAATAAATTTGTTTTCTGATTCAAGAAATTTTTTAATTAACCTTTAAATTTGGGCAAATTTTTTACTTTATTTCTTTTTATTTTGTTTTTTTGCTGCCATTTTAAGTTCATTAAAATATATAGCTAACGGACGATAAGCAAGATGTGCCCATTTTGTAAACGGCACTTCTATAACTAACATAGGAATAGCTATCATCAGGTGAATTAAATACGCATAATAAGTCCATAGAACCGGCGCCTCATTAACTCTAAATATATGCATGGTAATACCGCTAAGGGCTGTTAAGAATAATAGTATTATAAAAGTCCAATCAGTAGTATGTGAAAATTTACTTTTTTCATCATTTTTTTTGATTCTTTTAATATAAAAATATAATGTTCCTATTATTAATCCACCGGTAGCATAATAACCAAGCAATCTTTGCGGATGCCACCACGAATAAATTTCATCTGTCTGGAACCATCCTAGTGTCAAGTCAAGCCTAAGATGATGGTTAAGTTGTAGGAATTTTTTGTTTTTTCAAAATAAAAAAAAGTAAGCATAGCCTTAGCTACGTGAGTCTTTTTTTTATGAAGTAAAAACGAAAAAGAACAAAACAGGGAAACGGCTATCTCCCTGTCATCGGGCATAAAAATATCCGGCAGGTATTTAATACTTTCATTCCACCATCATTCGACCTGTTGATTCCTGCCGGAATATATCTGTTATACCAAAGATTCAAAACAGAATTACTATCTTATTTTATTGATCACCGCTTCAGCAGCTTTAACCAGCACATATT
>JAYENB010000269.1:0-1798 GCA_034721855.1 Bacteroidota bacterium | reverse complement strand
TCACCCTGTAAAGAACTTGTTGAAAAGGCAAAAGAAAAATTCCCTGATATTGAAATTCCCTGTGAATTAATTGAAGAATGATTACCATATTGAATAAAGATGTTTTTGATAAAGCAATCGTTATTGGGGCATTTTTCAAAAAACCGTTAAAGTAGTTTACAAATATAATGAGTGTTTGATAAAAGGGGACAGGAATCCTGTAAAAAAAGTTTTTTGCCACGAAATCAGATAATGTGGCTATGCTGCTGAAAGATGATCGTGCTCTTTCATTTTTTCCATCAGCATTTCCAGCCAGTCATTCTCTTGTTTTGTCCCTGTCAGCAATTCTCTTGGTGTTTTCCCTTTTCTTTTACCGGCTTTGTATCTGCGATGATTATGATAAAACATTATTAAATTCAGTATCTCCTGGTTGATCCTATTTCTTGATGTATTAAGAAAAGCCCTTACTATTGAGTTTATGTTTTCCACGATAGCTGAACTCTGTATTATTTTATCCAATTGGGTAAATACTTCTGTTTTGATTAGATTTTGAACAACCTCTTTTGATATATCCAAATATCCAAGCAGCTCATCTAAAAGGTTATAGATGGTATTAATATCTTTTTTGATTTTACTTACAGGCAAACCTATCATGTAATCCAGGGCTATGCGTATATCCTCCTCTGCATTTTTTCTGTTGCGGGGATTACCCTCTTTGTCAAATACCTGCAGATTATCTATAATGCAATGTTATAAGAATTTGTACATCTCGTAAAGACTTATAGCCTTATCCGTATTTATTTTTGCCTCAAAATACGCATCCATTCTTTTTTGCATGACTTGTTCAGTTTTTGCAGACTCAAATATATTTAGACAATGGTATTCATTTTCAATGGCAGCGTAAGCTGCTCTCTCAAAGCTATTGACTCATTTCCCCAGCCGATGGGAAATAGCATGAAAAGTATTAGGCTGCCTGTTAATCCCAGGCAAGGCTGAATCGGTCGCCGAGCAAATACCCTGTCCTTCATCGCTAACCACCAGAATAACCTCAATGCCATTTTCCCTGAGCTTGTTAAAATGATTTATTCAGTCTTGTGTTTTTCTTGATTCAGCCAATTCAATCCTTAATATGGCCGTGCTTACCGGGTCAACCGTGATCAGAATCGGGCTGGAGTATGAATACATTTCATCAGCCGCCAAACAAACGTACAGGATGTTACCGCCATCAACATGAAATGTATCAGGCAGGTATTTTCCGATTTGATTTAGATTCTGGCTTATTGTTCCCACAGAGATATTTTTCATGCCCATTTTTTCAATATCCCTGATATAGCAGGAATGCTGCATTTTCCCTCCATTCTCAGCAATAGGGAATACTCTAAGGGAAGAAAGTCTTATTTAACAAAAACAATCAGGAATGATTTAAAAAATGTAATGCTTAAGCCACCCCAAAAGTTAGGATATAATGAAAAATATTGGGATGGGAAAATGGTATGTCGATATCTGAAAGAAAAATGGAATATTAATATATCTGTGCGTACCGCTCAAAATTGGATAATAAAAATAAACATGAGAAAGGTTGCAAGAAAAAGAATTAAAAATGTACGATAACTTGATTTGTAGATTAGTTTTTCTCAAACTTGTAAACCGAGATATGAAAAATGCCCTTTTAATCAATTAATTTTTAATTTATTGTCTTTCAATTATCAAAAAACAAAATTACATTGAAATGAAACAAATTTTACTGTATCTTCGTTTCATAAAATAAACGATACGCATGAAAGCTTCATACATAATTATCGCTTGTTTGTGTTGTTGT
>JAYENB010000268.1:0-1816 GCA_034721855.1 Bacteroidota bacterium | reverse complement strand
AGACCTTGACGAAATTGCGTATGCACATAACAGGCTTGGTTTGTTGCTCGTAGCAAAAGGCGAAATGGCTAAAGCTACTGAATATTATTATAAGGCAATACGGTATTTTGAGCGGAGCCAAAACAAATCCGGAACGGCAGATGTATGTAATAACCTTGGTGTTGTTCACAGCCATTTTGGGCAGAATGATATTGCTATGGATTACTACTTTAAAGCCCTTGATTTGTTTAAACAAACTGATGATAAACAGGGAAGGGCTCAAGTATTGAACAATATAGCCACGTTATATAAAGAGGGGGAAAAAACGGATACATCATTGAATTACTTGTTAAAAGCAGTGAATATCCTGAGGCAAATCAATCATCCCACTGATATTGCAACAGCCTACATGAATATTGGGGTGTTGTATTCTGAAAAAGAAGTTCCAGATTCTAACATGTACTACCTTAACCTCGCGGAAAAGCATTTTGAGATGCAAAACAACAAACGGGGATTGTCCAGTGTGTATCATTACAAATCACAACATCATTATAAATACCACCGCATTGAAAAAGCTGAGCAGTTTGCATTATCGGCAGTGGACATAAGAAAAGACATTGGTAACATGGAAGCGCTTGCCAATTCTAAAAAATTACTGGCTGATATTTATGCTGCTCAAAATGATTACGCCAAAGCATATAAAACCCAAAGTGAGTATCAGCAATTAAAGGATTCAATATCAGAACGGGAAATGGAATTGAAATTTTCGGAATTGAAATTAAAATATGAATCGGCTACAAAAGACAAGGCTATCCTTTTGTTAAAAAAAGAAGCCCAGGAACGGAGAAATTACAATACTATATTAATTATTGTTGCTTCAGGGCTTGTTGTTTTTTCTGTGTTGTTGTTTTATGCGTTTCGCACAAAGTCACGGCTGTTGAAAAGCAACCGGAAATATTATGAACAACAACAGACATTGAACAAACTGAATATGGAAAAACAAGAAGCTGAAAACCGTTTACTCGAAGAAGAGGTAAAACGCAAAGAGGAAAGCATGAAACTGGAAAAAGAAAATTATCAGGCTGACATAGAACATAAAAGCAGGGAATTGCTGACATCAGCTATGCACCTTGTCAACAAAAACAAAATCCTGGCATCCATCAGGGATTCGCTTGATGATATCTCCATCAATGCAGATGCTGCTTTCAGAAACAATGCAAGAAAGATCATCGCTGAGATTGATAAAACCATTCATGTTGACAGCGACTGGGAACAGTTTAAAATGCATTTTGAACAAGTCAACTCCGGATTTTTTGAAAAACTTGAAGCCGAATATCCAAACCTGACGCGATCAGACATGAAAATCTGTGCTTATCTGAAAATCAACCTTTCAACCAAGGAAATTGCGCAGATCATGAATGTGTCGCCCGGGTCAGTGCATAAACGCTTTTACCGGCTGCGGAGAAAAATGGAGCTTGAACCCAAAACAAACCTCACAAAGTTTTTCATGGTGTATTGAAACCCCATTGTCCGAAAATAAAAGTTTCTGAAACAAGTCCCTGAAACAAATTGGGACAGGATGAATTATGGTGTTTGTCTTTTGGGATTAAATTGGATTGTTAACAAATACTTAGTGCTTGTCCATATTTTGTCCTGATAAATGTGAATATTCGAATGCATTTTTTTTGTATTTTTATCATCATAAAACATGTAAAATCATTTTCGATGAAAAAAATGCACCAATGTCTGATTACCATCTCCTTTGTTTTGTTTTCCACAGCGTGCATGTTTGCGCAGAACAAAAACATGGAAACCGAAACTTTTGATACAGATGTGC
>JAYENB010000267.1:0-1820 GCA_034721855.1 Bacteroidota bacterium | reverse complement strand
TTTTGACTGCAGAGTCTGACATTTTACAACGAACTTTCCGCATGGATTTTGATAAAATCCATGAAGTGAAACAATTGGTGAAGGAAATGAACAACCTTCCGGAAATTGAATACGCTGAAAAAGCTCCTTTGTTCAGAATTTCATTAACTCCTAATGACACTTTTTATAATAATACACTTGATGGTGGGCTTTTATTAGGAACAGCGGAAGCAGACTGGCACCTCACCAATATCAATGCAGAAGCCGCCTGGGATATAACCACCGGCGATCCCAACGTTGTGGTAGCAATTCTTGACAATGCCATATATGTTGATCATCCGGATTTACAAAATAAAATAGTGGAACAAGTGGATTTAGGTAATGGTGATAATGATCCATCTCCACCTGATACTACATATATCTGGTCACACGGTACTCATGGTGCCGGATTAATTGCTGCAGAAACCAACAATGAAATTGGGGTATCGTCTATAGGTTATAATATTAGCCTAATGGCTATTAAACTGGGTGATGATGCTTCAGACGGACAAGCTATGGCTGCCGGTTTCGAAGGCATTGTATGGGCTGCCGATCATGGTGCTGATGTGATTAACATGTCATGGGGATCTCCACAATATTTTATAACCATGCAGAATACTATAAACTATGCATACAATAAAGGATGCGTAATGCTCGGTGCTGCCGGAAATAATGGCAATGGCATGGAGACTCAAATGGACTCAACAATACCTGTTAATTATGTTGCTTATCCAGCTGCTTTGGACCATGTAATAGCTGTTGGTTCAAATGATGTGGGTGACAACAAATCTAATTTTTCAAATTACGGCACATGGATTGATGTACTGGCTCCCGGAGGTTATTACAATGAAGGCCTTCTGGGGGTAGGTGCGTTTACTGTTCTATCAACCACCATAAGTGAAGCCGGCGATTTGAATTCAATACTGGACGGAACTGGTGGTGGAGCTGCAGAATATGGCGTGAGCGGACAGTATGATCTTATGCAGGGAACATCAATGGCTGCACCGGTTACATCCGGATTATGCGGATTGATGCTTTCTGCCAATCCTGACCTGACCCCTGAAAAACTCACTGCCATTTTAAAAGCCACTTGTGATAATGTCGATGCTGAAAACACCGAGTTTATTGACAGTATTGGAGCTGGTCGTATTAATGCTGCGGCAGCAGTCCAGGCTGCACAAGATTCCGTTGTGGAATTGGTAGCAGATTTTGAAGCCAGTGAAGTTGTTATACCTGTAGATGGGACTGTTGATTTCACAGATTTAAGTTTAGGCACACCTACATCATGGAATTGGGAATTCGAAGGAGGAACACCTGAAACAAGTACAGCCGAAAACCCATCAACTATAACTTATTCTGAAGAAGGAGTGTATCAGGTAACCCTTACCGTTTCTAACGCAGACACAAACAACACAGAAGTAAAAACCAATTTCATCATTGTTGGTTCTGATTCTGACATAGCAGAAACAGCATGGATACCTCAACATACACATTTTGCAAGTCAATATCGTGGAGTTTTTCAAACAGCCATTGCAAACGATACAACAGCATGGATTTTAACATACGATGGGACAGGAGGATCTATCACAAGAGATTTTGCACGTACTTCTGATGGTGGTGAAAATTGGATCCCGGATACTATTGATGCTCCGGACAATTTGGCACCAGGATGTATTACAGCAGTAAATGACTTGAAAGCATGGGTAGCTATGTATGATGTCAACGGTGGTGGTGGCATTTACCACACATCTGATGGTGGTGAAAACTGGGCAGAACAACCAACTGCAGCTTTCGACGGAACC
>JAYENB010000266.1:0-9448 GCA_034721855.1 Bacteroidota bacterium | reverse complement strand
ATTGGTCATTTTTTAGATTAATTAGAGCAATTAGAAATTAGGTCAATTAACAGTTATTTAATTTTAAAATGTGAACAGTTACGAATGTTTTTATCCTAAGCCGTTAAAGGGTTTGTCGTAGTAAGAATCACTTCTCAAACCGCCTTTCTTCAAGCTTTTTCCCTTCATCATAATCAACCTCAAGGGTAAGGGGACCGTTTTTATCATAAAATTCCCATGTGCCGTGAGGTTTCCCGTTTTTATATTCCTGTACTTGTTGCACTGACCCGTTGTCATAATACAGGTTTGATTTTCCCTGACGTAATCCGTTTTTATAGTTTCCACTGCTCCAAAGCACACCATTCTCATACCAGGAGTACCATTTTCCTTCCCTTTTGCCGTTTTCTATCCAGCCACGGATGTAATCCTGCCCGCTTTTCCATAATTTACGCTCAAAATAAGTAATGGAATCACGGTAATAATGCAACGTCCGAATGTTACCATCGTTAAATCGTTTTGTAACAACCCTGTCCACGGTATAACCAAGGGTGTCAACTTGTGTTGAGATTTCCTGTGGATTACCGTTGTTTTCTTTCTCTTCTTTATTTTCTTCTTTGTTGTTACACCCACTACTAATAGCTGCCGTCAGTACAACCGGGATAATAACAAATTGTAAAATTTTATTCAATGAGTTTCCCATCTTTAAATGTTTGTTTGGATTTCACATTACCATCATTATCATAATATATCCACGTTCCATGGGGTGCCCCGTCTTTATAGCTCGCTTCATAATTGGGGGTTCCGTCAATATAATATGCTTTGCTCTTGCCATCCAGCTTGCCGTTTTTATGATGTTCAACAAGGTGTTCCTGTCCATTTTCATAATAATAGATCACCTTCCCGTCTTTTTTGCCATCTGTCATCTCAATTTCACTTTCAATATTCCCTTCTTTGTAGTAATACACAACCCTGTCAACTTTTCTACTGTTGCCCTCATAGTGAAAGTATTCAATCTTTTGTGGCTGACCATTGGGATATGTGATCGTAACTTCCTTTTTCTTATTCCCACAGGAGAAGAAGAGAATAACTATACATGCCACTGTTAAATATTGGTATAATCTCATTGTTGTTTGTGTTTATTGATGATAAAATCTTGTGTAAACCGCATTAAAATGCCAAGATAAAAATCTATTGAATGCAAATCAACCCCTTCGTATATGCCTGCACGCACTCCCATTGATAAGCCGGGATACCATTCTTTTTCTGCTTTAAGATGACCATATATGACATGGCGTTGTGCATACATAATGTGTGGGTTTTTTTCGGAGATGGATGAAAATAAATGATTTCCCAAAGGAGCATAAAAATGATTTCCATACCAATACCCTGTCCGTAAGGCTAAAAATTTCCAAGACAACAGAGCTTCGCTTACTAATCCGTAACCCCGGTTGTAAGGTAAAACATCCTGTGTAATTACATTTTCAAAATGCATGAAATACGCCTGCAATCCCACAGTCAAGTCATTGCTACATTGATAAGAATACATCAGTCCCCCTGTAAAATTAAGTATGGTCTGCAATTTTCTGTCAATGTCAAGGTTTTGCCCTCCCAGATGCCATGCAGACATTTGTGTAACGATACCGGCAGATGAACTCTTGGATAAATTGTATGTATAAGCAATGTTGTATCCGCCAAAAATCCGTTCCGGTTGATTGTCCCGGGGTAAACTCAAATAGCGACAGTCAAGCCAAACATCCGTGTGCAACGCGTCATGGTCAAATGTGATCTGTATGCCCTCTTGATTGTATTGTTCCAGGGCTTCCTTGTACGAATAAATTTGTTCGGGCAGGGTCATTTGATAGCCGGTATTCAGTGTGCCAAACCTGATTTTTAAAAACTTAAAAGGCATGTATTCAAATGCATAGACAGGCCTGACGTATTTGATATTATCCCTGCCAAGCATCGTATGAAAATAAATGCCACCGGAAACATGTACCGAATTACTTACCTGGTAAACCAATTCCGGCTTTATGTGATACCCTGCCAGCGTATATGAATAGGCCATGGGATTGTAATATTCAAGGTTGTAAAAATGATTGAGGTTGTCAATGCGAACCAATGCAATGCCATCATTATATGTCTTATTCTCCGTAATAAATATATTTTCATCCCACTGAGCAAGAGCGTGAGAAGGGAAAAACCCCACTATGAAAAAAAATAATATGTTGAACGGTTTACACATAATAAAAGAATTGCAAATATAATAAAAGCGTAACCATTTACAGTATATTTATTTAACATCAATTTCTTAGTTTATACATTTTTATAATTTCTAATTGACCTAATTGACCTAATTGACCTAATCAATACCCAAATCCCAATGTGTAAAATGTTAACTTACTTTTTTATAAATAGAGTTAAAAATCAAATTCAATTCTTTTGCTTCTTAATTAGAGCAATTAGAAATTAGGTCAATTAACAGTTATTTAATTTTAAAATGTGAACAGTTACAAAAAAGCATTGTAAACATAATCTCCAAAAGGGAATTGTGAAAGTTTTTTAGTAAGCGGTTCAGTAAATGTCGTCTTTTTTGATTAATTTCAACATGAGAAAAAAATAACTATTCAGGTGCATACATTTATTAACCGTTATTAACTGATTCGTGACTATCAATTAATTATGTTAACAGATCAATTCATAAATTTTATAACTTTACAACTTTACCTTGCGACAGACGGAGCTCCGTCTTTGCGGTAAGTAGTTATTAAAAAAACTAACTGTATATGCGACTTTTAATTATTTGCGTTGCTGTATTTGTATCCTGTTTAAACATGTCAGCTCAGAACATAAATACAGCTCAGATTGACTCCCTTTGCAATGAAAGCATTTTGTATGCCGACTCCCTAAGCAATAAAGCCATTACACTGGCTGAACAGGCCATTGCACTGGCTAAAAAAAACAATGACAGTTGTTTGCTGGCTGAACCATGTTACAGTTTAGGTGTGGCATTGCATTCAAAAGCCCGGTATGATGATGCTGTTGTACAGTATCTAAATGCGTTTGACCTGGCGTCAGCCTGCAACAATTATGAAATTGCCATAAAAACCAGCAACAACCTGGGCATACTCCACCGCATGACAGAGCAATATGATGTCGCTGTTTCATGGTATAAAAAAGCACTGGAATTTTCCCGCATCAATGATGATATTCAGGGACAAATACAAGCACTGAACAACCTTGGAAGTTTGTTTGCATACCAGGAAAACAACCAAAAAGCACTTTTTTACTTCAGACAAAGCCTTGATCTGATGGAAAAGCATCCGGAGGAAAACATGGAAGAAGCTTCCATACGGATTAATATTGCCTGGACTTTATATGCTCTTGACAGAAAATCAGAATCCCTGCAGGCATATTCTGAAGCCTTGAATGTGCTTAAAGATAAGCCGGACCCTTATGTCGAAGCGGTGTGCCTTAAAAACATGGGGGAGATCTACCTTGAGGAAGAAAATTTTAATAAAGCCTATGAAAAACTTAAATCCGCCGAACCGCTTTACGAAAAATTTGACAACAAAAGCAGCAAGGCAGACCTTTTTTATTTGTTGTACCAGGTTGAACTTGGGAGACATGATCATAAACAAGCACTGAAATACCTTGAAAAATATCAGCATCTGCAGGACAGTATCAATACCCGGGATATGCATGCCCTGCTGGCGGATATCCAGGAAAAATATGACAATGAACGACTGAAAAAGGAAAAATTGGAACAGGAAAAAGAACTGGAGCGTCGTAAAAATTTAATCATTACCGGTGCATTATTTCTTAGTTTATTGCTGATTATGATGTTTTTTATCTTACGTATCAACCATTTAAGAAAAAGAAACAACCGCATCCTGTCGAAGAAAAACAAAACCATCCGGGAAGGCTTACAATATGGCCGCTATGTAAAAGAAAAAATCATGAAACACCATCCGCCGGACATGCACAAATACATACAGGATTATTTTATTCTGGATATGCCGCGCGATATTGTTGGTGGTGATTTTTACATGGTAAGGAAAAAAAACGGGGTCTTGTATGTGCTTCTTGGTGATGCTACAGGGCATGGAATTCCAGGTGGTTTTATTTCACAAAACTGCCTATATTTGTTTGATGAAGCCTTGCGTGAATATTCATCTCCACGTGACATCATTGACCATGTTATACATCGTTGGAGCCTTCAGTCTGAACAATCAGGAGGTTATGATGACGGGTTTACAGCGGGCCTTGTGAAAATAGAGATAAGCGGAGATGTTGAGTTTGCATTGTGGAAACAAAAAGCATTGTTGGTTAAAAATGGCGAAATACATACCCTGAAATATTCAAGAATTAAGGCGAAATCCGGCATTTTTAATGCTAAGCAAAAACTAAACCAGGGAGACACACTTGTTTTCACTTCGGATGGGTATTACGATCAATTGTCGGAAGAAACCCAAAAAACCATGAAATTTGCAACATTCAGAAACGTGGTTTCATCTTGCAGCAATGTCTCCCCCGACGACATGAAAAAAACATTGATTGATGCTTTCAACACACACAAGGGAAAACAGCCCCAAACCGACGATGTCTTAGTTATCGGGATGGTATTTTAGTATAGCGTTTCTTAAGGCTCTATATTTCCCCTGCGTGAGGGCGAAGGCTGGCATCCTGCATGCACGGGCAGGCTGTTTTCTGTGCTGTGCTGTAGCGACCGGATGGAAGCTCACAAGCACAGCATTACAGAAACGCCTGAACGGGAATGCAGATATAAGCCGAAGACCGACCTTTAATTTTTTTTATCCTTTCTAACCCAAAGACATTTTCTAAAGTTTGAACACGGTCTAAAAAGTCAAAAAAATGAAAAATGCCACAAAGTCACTAAGACACCAAGATCCACAAAGGACAGAATTACAATGCTTTAATCTTTGTGATACTTTGTGTCTTCGTGTCTTAGTGGCAAAGCAATGCCTTTTTAGACTGGGCTCAAGTTTGAAACTTTAAAAAATGTGGGTAGAAGGGATAAAAAAAATTAAAGGACACGCCCTTAAAATTCACATAAAAATTGTTAGTATTACCAAAGTGATCACAACGTTTCCCGCGGATTCCAGAGGTATTTTTCAAAATCAACAATGTTATCGTTAACAACGGTGATGCCTTCGCTTTTCAACAAATCTTCCATGATATGTTCGCCTCCGAAATGATGTTTGCCGGTAAGCACACCATTGCGGTTAACCACGCGATGAGCGGGCACAAGTGGTTGAACGTTATGAGCGTTGTTCATGGCCCAACCCACCATCCTGCCGGCTTGTGGAGAGCCGAGATACGCTGCAATTAGACCATAGGTTGTTACCCTGGATTCAGGTATCAGGCGTACAACCTGATATACCCTCTCAAAAAAATCGTTACGATGTAAATCCTTCTCGCTTTTCATCTATAGGCGGTTCTGAAAGTTCAATGTCCTGCGGTAGTCTAAAGCTAATGTACCTGATGGTGCGTTTTTCTTCAAGCCATTTATATTCATAATGGGTTTTTATGGAAGGCACAATGTCAGTATGGTCACCATCGTATATATCGGGTATATCGTGCAGGAGCGGCAGCTTATTATGCCTGATTACATCCAGTGTATAAGAATACATGACAGGGTCATCTGTTTTCAAGTGAATGATGCCGTTGTTTTTCAAAATGGCCTGGTAGCGTTTTAAAAATTTGGATGATGTCAGACGCTTGGTAATGCTTTTACGCCTGCCCCTGTGAGGGTCAGAAAAGGTACACCATATTTCATCCACTTCGTTGGGGGCAAAACATTGCTGGATATAATCAATCCGGATGCGGAGAAATGCCACGTTCAACATACCGGCTTCAAGTGAATCTTTGGCTCCCCGCCAGAGTCTTGCCCCTTTGATGTCCACACCAATAAAATTTTTATCCGGATTCAATTTTGCAAGGCCCACTGCATATTCCCCTTTTCCGCAGCCAAGTTCAAGGATGATGGGATTGTGATTTTTGAAAAATGTAGGATTCCATCTACCCTGTATGTTTACATGGTTATTTAGCACATCCTGGTAATCCGGCTGAACAACATGGGGGAAACTCTTGTTTTCTTTGAAACGCTGTAATTTATTCTTACCCACGGCAAATTTATTGGTCTATAATTTATTTAATAACGGTTAATATTAATAGGTGTTAGGGGTTAGGAGGGAAACTTTTCCTAAAACCTAACACCTAACCCCTAAAATCTCTCATTTCGGGTTGGTGTGTCATAAGTAACCGATTTTAACCATTATTAACCACTATTAACAGATATTTATAGAAACATTTTTGACTGATAAATAATACTTATTTTTGTTCAAGCTTTTTTACTGAGATACCGACATCCATGATGCCAGGCAATTTTTTGACACGCATTGCTTGTTCCATGCGGTAGCTGTATTCTCCTTTCTGCGGAAAGGAATAATGCTGTTTCCATAAAATTTCGTTATCCCAGATATCTCCTATTCCGTCACCTTTCCACTCCCCGGATTTATCGGCGAGGACACATTCTACGGTATCGGTTGAAAATTTCCCTGTGGGAGTTGTGCAATGCACAAATATCCAAATGTTGGAATACGGATACATACTTGCATGTCGAACATGAAGGTAAATATTGTATGTGTTTCCAGGTTCTTCGATGTCAACCTTGAATTCAGGTTGAAAATCACGGTCCCATATTTTGTCCGGGATATTTTTGTATTTTTTATACACCGTGTTGTTATCACATGCTTGAATAAATAAAAGAGAGAACACTATGCTTAAAAACAATACGTTATGTTTTATCATTTTTGCCTTGTTTTTTTTGGTTTCGCGGGTTGGGATTTCCTTTGTTATTTTTGTTTCTCCTGTTTCTGTAATGTGAATTCCGTTTATTGCGGTTTGATTTTTTATTTTCAAAACGGTTGATTTTACCTTGATTCAAATCACTGTTGTAATCAATTTCATTGTCATCATTTTGAATTTGACTAGTGGTTTTGGAGTCAATCAGGGTATCAACAATAATGTCCTGTTTGTTAAGTTCAATAATTTCTTTTACTCTTTCAATGGGCAGGGCAGTAAGGACTGGTGCATTATCGACAATGATTTCATAATACATCAGGTGTTTAAAAATATCATTTTTCACATGCCTGGCATTACCCTGTTTTGTTTTAAGTGTAAGATACTGATTGGGGAAATGTTTTCTTTCGTGTTGATAAACAGGAAGTTCATAATTGATGCAGCATTTAAGTTTACCACATTGCCCTGCCAGTTTTTGTGGGTTGGGAGAAAGCTCCTGGGTTCTGGCCGCATGAGTGGTAGTAGATATAAAATCTGACAACCATGTAGTGCAACACAATTCACGTCCACATGGACCGATACCGCCGAGTCTGCCTGCTTCCTGCCTGGCTCCGATTTGTTTCATTTCAACCCGGATACGGAATTCATCAGCCATAATTTTTATCAATTCCCTGAAATCAACACGTTCATCAGCAATGTAATAAAAAATGGCCTTGGTTTTATCGCCCTGAAATTCCACATCCCCAAGTTTCATGTCGAGACCGAGATTTTTAATCATTTTCCTGGTTCTGAGCATCGTGGACATTTCCAATTCAACAGCTTCTTTCCACTTTTTTATGTCAGCGGGTTTTGCTTTGCGATATACTTTTTTGAATTCTGTATCAACCGGGATATGCCTTTTTCGCAGTTGATTTTTCACCAACTCGCCTGTCAGGGAAACAATGCCAATATCATGCCCGGGAGACCCTTCTACAGCTATAACATCACCAACACGCAGTGGGAAACCATTGACATTATCAAAATAGGCTTTTCGTGTATTTTTAAACCTGACTTCTACTATATTAAAAGGATGTGGCGTTTGCGGAGTATCTTTTAACCAATCGTAAACATCTAATTTATAACATCCGTGAGCTATATTAAATTCGTTGGCACTTTCGTCAATCTCGCAAACCCTGCACCCGTGCTCTAATTCTCTGCTTTTAATCATCTTAACATCAATTTAGGGTTGCAAATATGATTCAAAGTTAACATTTATTTTTGAATCAACCGAATTAGATTGAAACTTAAATCCAGCAAAATTATTTTGGATGTCCCATTCCGTTCAATATGGTAATGTGCAGTTTCTATTTGTTCCTGTATATTGTGGATTTTTTTAAGGCTGATGTGATGTGATATTTTTCCTGCAAATTCCTTTTCGTCTTCTGTCAGGAAAATAAGGCTCCGGTTTTTGGTACGCATCATAAGCATTTCTCTGAAAAACCGCAACGTATAAATCAAAAAACCTTTTTGTGTTTCACGGCTTAACGCTCCGGTATTTTCAGCCCATTCTATGCATTCCGCTATGTTTTTGTTTATCATCGCAGGTAGCCATGTCTTCATTTTATCCAGGTGTTCTTTCCGTGCATCAGATACAGCGAGATGATTTCTGGCTTCAGCAAGATTTCCCCGGCTCATGCGGCTGATTGTCATAGCTTCTGCATGATCAATATTGTATTTTTCTGACAGATAATTTGCCAGCTCTTTTGTATCTATAGCAGGAATTTTGACAGGTGTGGTTCGGGAAAATATCGTGGGTAAAACGTTGTTTGCATCTTCGGATATTAACAAAAATACGGTTTTTGGAGGGGGCTCTTCAATCATCTTAAGCAACTTGTTGGCTGCTGTCCTGTTCATTTTTTCAGGCAACCAGATGATCATTGTTTTAAATTCCGATTCATAGGTTTTCAAACTTAGTTTACGAATGATCTCCGTGGCCTCATCACGATAGATACTTGCCTGCTTATTTTGGCTTTCCAGTTGTTCCAGCCATTGCTGAAAGGTAAAATACGGCTGATTGAGGATTGTTTCACGCCATTGTTTAATGTAACTGTCACTTACCGGCTTTTTTTTATCGGCTTTAATCACGGGAAACACGAAATGCAGGTCGGGATGAACCAATTTTTCAAATTTTTTACATGAAGGGCATACACCGCAACTGTCATTATCAGATGGGTTTTCGCATGAAAGGTATTGTGCAAACGCTATGGCAAGAGGTAACTTACCAATGCCCGGAGGCCCGAAAAACAATTGCGCATGGCTGATACGGCCTGATTTTACTGTGTGTATTAAATGTTCCTTTATGGAGTTTTGACCTATAATATTCTTAAATTGCATGTGAATCGTTGTTTTAGTGGTTGCTAAGTTAATCAAAAATGAGAAAATGATCAGACGTGTTTGTGTTTTTTCTGACTAATTTTTTATTTCTTTTTCCGGAAAAAACATGAGGGCTGATAACCTTCCAAATATTTTTACAGGTTGTTAAATTTCAAAATTTATTATTACTTTCGTGCTGATATGGTTGCTATTCTTCTATCTTCGAAACGACTGGACAGACCAGATGAGTCATTGGTAAATTTGTATCGTGAGACCAATGACAAATCCCTGATAG
>JAYENB010000265.1:0-9463 GCA_034721855.1 Bacteroidota bacterium | reverse complement strand
GCACACAAAATGGTGGTAATGGTGGACTTGGTGGACCTGGTGGTGCAGGAGCCGATGGCGATCCAGATGGAGCAGGAGATAATGGTGGAATTGGTGGACTTGGTGCTGATGGAGGAAATGGTGGAAACGGAGGAACTGGTCTTCCTGTTAATAACCCATATGCTGATGTTTGATGATGGAAATACTTCTTCAATACAAAACCCTACCAATACATTTGCAAATCCGGGGACATATACTGTAGTTCTCACTGCAACTAATGCTGGAGGTTCAGATGATACAACAAAAACAGATTATATTACGGTAAACGCTAATACAGCAATTACAACACAGCCATCAAATACAACTGCATGTGTTGGTGATGATGTAACTTTCACAGTAACAGCCGCAGGTAGTAACTTATCATACCAATGGAAGAAAGGAACTACAAACGTAGGAACAGACAATGCTTCTTACAGTATTACGGGAGTCGTTACTGGCGATGCTGCTGATTACACTTGTGTTGTAAGTGGAGACTGCGGTAACGTAACATCTAGTATGGCTACATTGGTTGTTAATCCTCTTCCTGTTGCAGCTAGTTCTGCTTCTGCAACAAGTACACTAATTTGTAATGGAGAATCAACAGATCTAACATATTCTGGTGGATCAGGGACAACATTCAATTGGTTTACTACCTCTTGTGGAGGTTCCTTAGCTGGAACAGGTAATAACCTTACAGTTTCGCCTACAACAAATACAACATACTATGGAAGATGGGAAAATTCTTGTGGAAATTCTACTTGTCAAACTGTTACTATTATAGTTGATGATATGCCTAGTTTAACAATGTCAGCAACAAATGCTACTTGTGGAGACTCAGATGGAACAGCAACTGTTGTGGCAACCGGAGGAACAGGAACATATTCTTATTTATGGGATGACGCTTCTACTCAAGATACACCCACTGCTACGGGTTTAGCTCAAGGGACTTACAATGTAGAAGTAACTTCTGGTGCTTGTATGGCTACAGATTTAGTTAATGTTAATGAAGATGGAGCTCCTACTGTAACAGTTTCAGCTACTCTAACAGAGTTATGTGAGGGTGAAACTTCAGTATTAACAGCAACGGGTGCTGATTCATATGTATGGACTCCAACTACAGGCTTAGATGCAACTACTGGAGCTATTGTTAACGCTACACCTGTATCAGATATTACATACACTGTAACAGGAACAACAGCAGGTTGTTCTGCTTCTGATAATGTTAGCATTACAGTTAACCACACTCCTACTGTTGGATTCACAGTTGATAATTCGCTAGAGCCTATAATCGACTTTACAAACACAACAACTGGTGCCGATTCTTACTCTTGGGATCTTGGTGATGGTACAACTGGAGTTACCACAACAGATGTGACACATGAATACACAGCAAATAACACTTATACAGTTGTTTTATCTGCTACCAATGGCTGTGGTACAGTAACATATCAGCAAGATGTTACGATTACAAACGTTAGTATTGCTTCAATTGATAAAGCAAGTATTAAAGTTTATCCAAATCCAGCAAATGATTATGTAATAATTAATACTGGAGATTATAGCCAAATGACAGGGTACAACCTTCAAATTGTAAACACGCTCGGGCAAACTGTATTTGAAAACCTGATTGACCACGCAGAATTTCAAATAGATGTAAATGACTTTGGTGGATATGGTACTTATTTTATTAAAATATTCGATGACCAAGGAACTTTACTTGATACAAGGAAATTGATATTACAATAAATAGGAATGAAATCTTAGGCACACAAATTCAGTAATGGAAATGTGTGCCTTTTTTTAACTAAATCTTTTTTGAGAGGTTTATATTTCGCTGATAATAAGTTTGTAATAAAAAAATGGGAAGAAAGCCCAGTTGCTAATTGAGTAGGCTGCCCTGCCAGTAATCTCTGACAGGAACACAACTCACATTTCCCTGCCGTAATAAAACAGCCATGCCAATCAAACCTACGGGTGTAAACAAACAGGCTCTTCTCATGCATAGCACAGTCAGGCGGTATATGTCATAGCCGTAAAAGTACTTATTTGTAGGGTTTTCTTCCACGCATTTATTTCTTATCGGTTTGACAAGAAAGTAGCCCGAAATCGGCTACGCCAAATACAGTTTATCGCTTACCATATCCAGATATTAACGCCTGCATACACAAGCATCAAAACAACACTCCAGCCTATCCAGGATGAAATTGGTATGTATTGGGCAGGATGTATCTGTTTTCGGTCCCACAGGTAAGCGATCAGGATAATTTTTTGCACCATATATGCAATGACAGTGGCGTAAGCAACACCTACGAGGCCCATGGTTTGTATAAACCATATGGAAAGTCCAACGTTGATGGTAAGTTCAATCAGGGATGATACCATGATGGCCCTTGTTTTCTGCCAGCCAATCAGTATGGTTTGAGGAAACAGAAGCCGTGACAGAATAAGCAACAGGTAAACATTGAAAACCGCAGCGCTCGGTAAAAAGTCGGGATTAAAAACAACCGGGTACAGCCATTTGGATGTGAGCAGGAAAAGAATGCTCAGCGGAAACAACACCGTCATGAGTTTTTTTGATTTTTTGCGCATGCTTTCCATGGCAGCCAATCTGCTGTCTTTTGTGGAAAATTCCGGTATCATAGCGTTGGAAAATGCATTGGCAAGCAGCACAACAAATGGCAGTTCGCGCGCTCCGTACCTGAAAATGGCAAAACGGGCTTCGTCAAAGTGATAAGAAACCAGAAATCCGTCAAAGTAACTTGCCGACCCGCTCAGGAATATGCTAAATATGAGAGGGGAAGCCAAATGCAAATGTTTTTTGATGAGATCAAAACGCAGCTCAAATTTACTGTACCTGCGAATCAAATACATCAGGAAAAGAAATTTCAGTACATTGACAGCAAGCAGACCGTACAGGCCATAGCCCAGGTCATTTGTGAGCAACACCGGCACAGTAACGCAAATCAATTGCAATGTCAGGCTTATGGTGGAAAAAAGTACAATGTTTTTGGATTGGTTTTTAAGCAGAAAAATATATTCAATCAGGTTGTTGGGGCCTGACAGGATGATATAAGCTACCAGTATTTTGAGGTAGGGAACAGAGCTGGTATGGAGCGAGAGTAACCCGGCAAGGTAATCATCAAGAAGGTACACAAAAATACCGGCCATCGTGCTCAATGAAAGCATAATCAAAGCGGAATTAAAAAGTATTCCGGTGTCGTCTTTTGCAGCAGCGTGGTCAGAAACTTTTGTTTTAAAAAGCGGCATCAGGGATTGTATAAGTCCTGATATCCAAAAGAAACTCACACCACCTGCAATAAGCAGGAAGGTTTCATAAATTCCGATTTCCCCCTGTTTCAATGCAGATTTTGAAAAAATGATGCTTATTAAAAACAACATACCAAACCTGAACAGTTGAAAAAACTGCAATCCGGTTATGTTATTAATGTATTTTCCCGGTTTGAACATATTTTTCCCAAAGATAGCATTCCCTTGGGGTTGATAATTAATTTTTAAAAAATCTTTTTATTTAAGGATAGAATTTTCTATCTTTGTCCCACTTTACATGGTGGGAGTAGCTCAGCTGGTTAGAGCACTGGATTGTGGTTCCAGGGGTCGTGGGTTCAAATCCCATCTTCCACCCAAAAGAAAAACGCAGATAGCTTGGAGCTAGCTGCGTTTTTTGTATCTGTTCACAACTTTAATACGTAACTGTATAAGTCAAAAGCCAAAAATCATAATAAGGATTTAGGGGTTAGGAGGAAAACTTTTCCTAACTCCTAACACCTAACTCCTGACTCCTAACACCTTATTTTCACCTTTAAGTTTTCTGTTAACTCTTACAGTTTTTGTATTTACCGTGCATGTTGTTTATCCGAAAAACCCTTTCATTTTATGAAAAATGTTTTCTTCAGTGGTGCCGTTTTTACCTTGTTTCTTTGGTTTCAGTGATTCAGAATCCAACAATTTTTTAAAAGTTTTTTCTTCTTCTTTGGAGATTTTTTTGGGGATATACACATTGACTTTTACAAGGAGGTCTCCTTTTCCATATCCCTGAATATCCGGGACGCCTTTTTTACGGAGGCGAAGTATTTTGCCTGACTGGGTGCCGGGTTCAATTTTAACCCGCACTTTTCCTTCGAGTGTGGGAATTGTTGCAGTTGTTCCCAGCAAAGCTTCAGGAATGCTGATAAATAAATTATACAGCAAATCGTTTTCATCACGCACCAATTCCGGGTGTTCCTTTTCTTCAACAACAACCAGCAAGTCGCCATTTACACCACCTCTACGGGCAGTATTTCCCTTCCCGGAAACACTCAGTTGGATACCTTCCGACATACCTGCGGGGATTTTGACCTCAACCACTTCTTCATCCCTGACAATGCCTTCGCCATTACATTGTGGGCATTTTTCTTTGATGACAGATCCTGTACCACCACATGTGCGGCACGTAGTGCGTTGCTGCATTTGGCCCAGGATGGTATTGGTTACACGTGTTTCAACACCGCTGCCTTGACATGTTTGGCATGTAGCACTTGAACTCCCGTTTTTCTCTCCTGTGCCATTACAGGCATCACATTTGATGTATTTTTTAATTTTGAGTTTCTTGGTAGTTCCTTTTGCAATTTCCTCCAAAGTGAGTTTGACTTTCACACGGATGTTTGAGCCTTTATTCACGGTTTGTCTTCGCCGTCCGCCACCGCCGCCAAAGGAGCTTCCAAAACCACCGCCAAAGCCGGAATCTTCGAAACCACCAAACCCCATGTCGCCAAATATGTCGCCAAAGCGGCTGAAAATATCTTCAAAACTCATGCCGCCACCTGAAAAACCGCCGGCACCACCTTTTACGCCTTCGTGTCCAAATTGGTCATACCGCTGGCGCTTTTGTTCATCATGGAGCACTTCGTAAGCTTCAGCAGCTTCTTTGAATTTACGTTCTGCTTCTTTGTCATCAGTATTTTTGTCAGGGTGATATTTCAGGGCTTGTTTGCGGTAAGCCTTTTTGATCTCATCCTGTGAAGCGCTTTTTGATACACCGAGTATGTCGTAATAATCACGTTTTGTCATAAATATTATTCTCCCACAACTACTTTAGAATGTCTTAATATTTGTTCGTTGGATTTATACCCTTTTTGTATTTCTTCTACCACTTTCCCTTTTAATTCTTTCCTGGGAGCCGGGATTTTTGTCATGGCTTCATGCTCATCCGTATTGAATTCTTTTCCTACGGCTTCAATCGGTTCGATGCCTTCCTGTTTTAGGAAATTGTGAAATTTGTTGTATATCAATTCGATGCCCTTTTTTACAGCTTCGATATCATCCGTTTTTTCAATGATAGCCGTGGCCCGGTCAAGGTCATCAACAACCGGCAAAAGGTTTGTTATTACTGTATGTCCGGCTGACTTTGTCAAATCCATTTTCTCTTTCAGTGTGCGTTTTCTGTAATTGTCAAATTCAGCAGACAAACGCAAATATTTGTCATTTATCAAACCAAATTTTTCATTTAGTTCTGCAATAATTTTCTCTTTTTCGCGGAGTTGTTTTTCTAGGGCTTTTGCAGTTTTTCCGGATGACGGTTTTTTATTGCCTTTTTGTTTATTATTTTCTTTTTTTGCTTTTTTATTTTGCGTATTGTTGTTAGACTCTTTTTTTTCTCCGGTATGATTATTTTGTTCCTTTTTTTCGATATTATCTGTATGCTTTTCCATAATATTATTTTGTTTATTCCGGCTTTAGCAAACAAAATGCCTGCCAAATCTTTAAGGTGGACAAGATGACAGACATGCATGCAATAATGTCAACCTAATTAGTGTCTGTCCATAATGTCCGATTTCTGCCTTACGCTTGCATCGACAACCAGTCATTTACGCCAGTAAATTCCTGGTTGCCAATACTTCGCAAGCCTTGAACTTGAACAGTATGAATCAGACACTAACTTTATTGACAGACTCTAATTACGCTTATAGAACTCTTTCTAAATTAACAGTTCTTTTTTTGGAAATCTGCTTCAATCTTTCTTATTGATAGTATTTGCAAAGACAAACTTAAATTATCTGTAACCGTTCACGGTTTGAAATTAGAATAATCTTTTGTGAAGTTCCCCTGCTTTTTTATAAAGGCAACTACGGCTTAGCTTCATCCAGTGCAATGATTTTTTTGTTCAATTTATCCAGTTGTTTCTGAATCTCACTTATTTCTTTATCATACGCTTGGTAATCTGCATTTTCTTTCATCTGGATTAAGCACTTTTCCATGTTTACCTGCAAATGTTTGAGTTTTTCTATCTGGTCCTTCAGGACATATTTTTCAAGGGTATTTTTGAGTTTCTTGCCATACAGGTTTTTGGCTATGATTACACCATCCTGATCAACAAGATAATTGGCCGGCATGCCTTTGATGCTGTATAATCTAACGTAGGGAGAATGCCAGTGTTTAAGGTCAGATACATTAATCCATGATGCAATGTTATCTTTCTCAATGGCTTTTTTCCATTCTTCTTTTGAGTCACCAATAAACACGGAAAAAACTTCAAAACCATCGCCCAGAACAAAATTTTTGTTATGGTAATCACGATAAACAGGCACCAGTTTTGAGATGTTTTTTCTGCAGGGAACACAATCTGCTGCCCAGAAATCAATAAGCACGAGGTTCTCCGTCAGGCTGCTTAGTGTGATTTCTTCCCCATCAGGAGTCGCCAGGTCAATTTCAGGCGCATATTGCCCGACGTTAATACCAATGTTTTTTTCATCTTGTGCTGAGACAGCCCCGGATATACATAAAAAAACAACAACACTGAAGGTAAAAATTAAACGTTTCATTATCATTAGTTTTTAGGTTATATTATTCCACGCGTGTGATTTTGGCTCCAAGTGCTTGGAGGCGTTTATCAATGTTCTGATATCCCCTGTCAATTTGCTCAATATTATGTATGACAGATTGTCCGTCTGCAGAAAGGGCAGCAATAAGCAAAGCAACTCCTGCACGGATATCCGGGGAGCTCATATCCGTTCCCCGTAATTTGATTTGATTATCCAAACCAACCACATGAGCCCTGTGTGGGTCACACAAAATAACTTGCGCCCCCATATAAATCAAATTGTCAACAAAAAACAGCCTGCTTTCAAACATTTTCTGATGAATTAGCACACTGCCCTTGGCCTGGGTGGCCAGCACAAGAAAAACACTGAGCAAATCGGGGGTTAGACCGGGCCATATGGCATCTGCAATGGTCATGACAGACCCGTCAATAAAAGTTTCAATTTCATAATGTTCCTGTGCAGGCACATGAATATCATCACCAATATGCTCCAATACAACGCCCATTTTTTTGAACGTATCGGGAATGATCCCCAGGTTTTCAAAGGAAACATTGTTGATGGTCAATTCTGAACCTGTCATGGCAGCAAGGCCAATGAAACTACCAATCTCAATCATATCAGGCAATATGCGGTGCGTTGTTCCATGAAGTGATTTTACCCCTGTAATGTGAAGCAAGTTCGATCCCACACCTGATATCTGTGCCCCCATTGAATTCAGCATCTTGCATAACTGTTGGATGTAGGGTTCACATGCTGCATTGTAAATTGTAGTTTTTCCTTCGGTAAGTACGGCCAGCATCACAATATTTGCAGTACCTGTGACAGAAGCTTCATCAAGGTGGATGTAATTTCCTTTTAGGCGATCAGCGGTAAGGGAATAGTAGTTATCTCTGAAATTATAATCCAGTTTTGCTCCCAGTTTTTTAAACCCCAGGAAGTGGGTATCCAAACGCCGGCGGCCAATTTTATCTCCACCGGGCATGGGAATAAATGCTTTGTGAAATCTGGCCAGCATAGGGCCAATAAGCATGATTGATCCACGTAACTTACGGCTGCGTTTTGAGAATTCTTCATCCAGCAAAATATCAGGATCAACATTGTCAGCTTTAAAACGGCAGGTATCATGGTTGACTTTTTCGACTTTAACGCCGAGAAAAGCAAGAATATTGATAAGGTTGCTTACATCAAGAATATCCGGCTTATTGCTGATAACAACTTCTTCTTTTGTTAACAGACTGGCACAAATAACCTGTAACGCTTCGTTTTTTGCTCCCTGGGGATCAATACTCCCTGATAATTTATGTCCGCCTTCAACTTTAAAATTACCCATTAATATCTTTTGCTTTTTTTCCTTCTTTTGTTGTTTTTGTTTTGAAATTTATGTTGGGTTGGTTTCGGTTGTTTGACATCAGCAAGCGTTACTTTATCACGTGGAATTTTGATTTTACCGCCGGTAATTTTCTCAATATCATCAAAAATGACATCATCATTTACGCTTTCTTTCTTCCAGTTTACATATGATTTTTTCATGTGGTTGGCAAGTTGCTTTAAAAGCATTAGCTGTGTGTCCTCATCATATTCGCCTTCACTCAGGACATCAAGCATGTGCTGCAAATTTTTGCCATAATGTTTAAACCCGAAATCACTGTCAGAATAGGAAAGCATATCCGGGGGTTTAGACCTTTCTTCCCTGTCAGGTAAAGGATAAGGCCAGTCAATATCCAGATCGAAATCGGCCATAATGGCAAGGTGATCCCATAATTTATGCTTAAAATCAGGGACATCTCGTAAATGAGGATTCATGTGTCCCATGATTTCTATCAGGGTTTTTGCCATTTGATTTCTGAGGTCCATGTCATGAATGGTCTTCAGATAATCAACCATTTTGTGCACATGTCTGCCATATTCAGGCAAAACTAAATCAGGTCGTTGGGTATTGTATTCCATAAGTGTATATAAAGTTTATTTTACTAATGAGTCATAACGTTTTCTGTAAATAACGGTTAATATAGGTTAAAATCTGTTACAAATAAATCGTATTTTTAATAGTTGTAAAATACCACCTATTTGTAAGGAGTAGCCTTTCACATAGTAACCGATATTAACCGTTATTGATAAAAATTAATACAACTGATTGGTTACAAGTTTATGCAAAAATAATCTTTTTATTCATGTCAGCCAAGTTTATTTGTAAATAATCAGTATCAACAAAAGTACCTGCTCACCGCAAATCGGAGAAAGAACAGCGTAATCAACAAGGGGTTGCAACCTCTTGTTGATATCGGGTGTTCCATATTTTCTTTTTTTTGCATCCTTTTTACGGAATGGCACGATAGCACGATTGAACACATATCGGTATCACTATCGTTTTTTATGAACTTTAAAACATATACATCAGATATGATTTTTGACAATCAATTTAATTCATCTTTATTTTTCATTTCCCTGACTGCCGTCAGGCAGAGCTTGCCCGGCGACAGACGGGTCTGCGTCTCAGCGTCTTTGCGGTAAAAAATGTATTTGCCTGAATGCTTACGTTTATTTTTATGATAAAATTTTCAGTCGTGCATACTTGAGCAGCAAGGTTTTCTTTCCCTCTTTGTCAAAATTGACAATGGCTTTGCGAT
>JAYENB010000264.1:0-9565 GCA_034721855.1 Bacteroidota bacterium | reverse complement strand
CCAAACTGTTAGGATTTGTTTTGAATTTTGATTCACTCCGTTAAATAATTTTTCTCCAAAAAATGCAAGAAAATCAAAAATAAGACACTAAAAGCTAAATCTTTAATAATTATGCATGTATCCTCAAAGCCGTTTAATTTCGAAGTTTAAAATTTTTGCCAAGGTACAACTTTCTGACTTGTTCATCTTTTGACAATTCTTCGGAAGTCCCTGATTTAAGGATATCTCCTTCAAACAACAGGTAAGCCCTGTTTGTAATGGATAATGTTTCATGCACATTGTGGTCGGTAATGAGGATGCCGATGTTTTTGTCCTGGAGGCGGCAAACAATATTTTGGATATCCTCAACAGCAATGGGATCAACACCGGCAAAGGGTTCATCAAGCAGCATAAATGAAGGCCGGATTGACAAGGCACGGGCAATTTCTGTGCGTCGCCTCTCACCGCCGGACAGTTGAAATCCTTTGCTTTTGCGTATATGTTCAAGCCCAAATTCTTTAATCATTTCATTTGTCCGTTGTATTTGTTCCTGCTTTTTGAGCTTTGTCATTTGTAAAACAGCCCTGATGTTATCTTCAACATTCAATTTACGAAAAACAGATGATTCTTGTGCCAGGTATCCTATTCCTCGTCGTGCGCGTTTGTAAATTGGTTCGTTGGTAATGTCTTTATCATCAAGAAATACTTTTCCTTCATGCGGAACAATTAACCCGACCATCATGTAAAAGGTAGTTGTTTTACCAGCTCCGTTTGGCCCGAGCAAACCAACGACTTCTCCCTGCTTTAAATCTATTGAAACGCCTTTTACAACGGTTCTTTTTCCATATTTCTTTACGAGGTTTTTCGTGTGAAGTCTCATCACCAAATTTTTTTCAAAGTTAACACATTTTATGGAATGTGTATGTATAAACAAAAACTGCTCCAAAAGCAGACCATTATTATCAACACCAGGCTTTCCGGAACAGTTGTGTGCAAGTCAATGATAAGACAGAAAATTGATTTATCCCGTTGGATGTTTATCCTACCGGATTTAAGAACAAGGATTAACGATTTTGGCTCAATTTAAATAAAATGGTGTTAGAAATATTTGGTTCTATTGAATTAGTTGGCAGGAGGCAGTAGGCAACTAATTTGCGATCCAAGTGTAAAATTAACACAAACACTATTCATTCAAATTTTGTGCAGGCCAGCTTAATTTTCCCTTAATACATAATCGTCGTATTCCAGTTCAAAACGGAGTTTGTGTTTGGATTCCTCACTGGCCAAAGAAAGGAATATTTCTTTTAAGTCATTGTTGGGAGCTCTGTATGCCAGGTTATTGTACAATTTATATGCGTTTTTTTCACGCTTCATGGCAAGGATAAGGGCATCTTTGTAATCCATGTTTGGTGATGGTTCAGTGTCAGTGAGATAATCAGCAATTTTGAGATCAGCAACACTTTCATTTTCCCAGTCATGGAGCCCTTCTTTCATTATTTTTGTTAAACGGGCTTTATGGCCTATTTCCTCAAGAGCAAAAGACTTAAATATCTTCTGCATGTCTTTGTTTTTGGTAGTTTCTGCAAGGCTATTGTAAAAATCTACAGCTTCCTGTTCCTGCTCAATGGCAAAATCCAGAATTTCCTGTATTGAATTAAGTTTACTCATAATTATTAGTTTATAGTTCGAGATTAGGTTAGGTTCATAGCATGCTGGTATTAGAAGTCCCCTTAATCAAAAGCATCATCAAATTCGTTGTCAAACCGGAGCATAACATTATCAGTTCCATGTAAAAACTCAGGTAATGTTCCATGCCCCATGGTATAAATAACTGCATGAGGATGATTGTTCTTCTTCAAATCTGGCAGCATTTTTTCATTGATATCGTCAGTGTTCTTAGGAATTTCCTTACCAAAACCGCCAGCTATTTGTGCATATTGGATTGTGTTCTCCAGTTGCGGTTTCAGTTTCAATCCTGCAGGGAATGTCTGTATCATTTTTTGGGTGTTGGTAAAGCTGCCACCAGTTTCAAATGGTAATGAAGCCGGAAGCACCACATCTGCCATTTCTGCTGTTTCTGTAACAAAAAAATCCTGCACCACGAGAAAATCCGATGATTGCAATGCATCTTTTACAGATGATTTATCCAGGGCTGTTCCTGCCGGATCTTCGCCGAACACGAACATTTGCTTTATGTCTTTATCGTAAAATGCATTGTGTAATTTTTTGGCATTCCCGTTGGCGAATTCAAAGTCTATGATTCCCTGTGTGTTGTTTTTTTCTTTGACAGAAATAAGCCCTGAAGCTGTTTTTCCCAGTTTCCCTGTAATCAGGCATAAGTTTCTTGCTTCAGCAACGGCATGATTGTCCAGGTAGCGTTCAGAAATGACAAGGACAGCATGTTGTGTCAGGTTGAAATCCTTCAGTAGTTTTGAGATGTCCTGTTCGCTTATTCCTGATTTATCAACAAGATCCTTAATATTTTCTTTTGATATTGCTGCTTTATACTCATCAAACCCTTCGCAATGATCGTTAATAAACAACTGATTTTGCTCTCCATTGTTAAGTAATATGTGATTCATTGCTTTGAGCAAACTGTAATAGGATTCAATGTGAATGACACGATCGCACTTGGCTTCAAGTTTTGTGTTTTTCCTGTCAGTGATCAGGATAATTTCTGCCTTGTTTTTTGTCCTGGCTTCGTTAATCATAAAACCAAGCGTGGCATCGTCCATGTTGATCCAGGGATGCATCAGGAATATTTTTTCTGCATCTTCAATCTGATTAAAAGGGACATTGAGTTCTGATGCGTTGATGTTTCCTTCATCTATATGCATCAAATGGAAAGAGCCGGTATAATCTGCTTTGATGGCTTTATCGGCAACTTGTTTCAATGACCAGATTTCTTCGTTGGTGAGCCTGCCACCGGCAAATACCGCTGAGGTTTTGTTTATATCTACCTTGTCTTTGATATATTTGAAAGCCTCATCAAAACTACATGTGGTTAATTTCCCGTTTTTCCGGATCATGGGTTTTGTGATGCGGTTTTCATCGTTCATAAAATTGTAAGCGAATTTGGCGTAACGGTCAATGTTGCCAAGCTTATTGATCATCCCTTCGCGTCCTGTGACTTTGAAAATAAAGCCGTTTTTATGTTCCAGGGTAATGCTTTCGCCAATGGAGCCATAAGGACTGATGCCTTCCACTTTATCTGTTTTTACCGGGCCGGGTTTAAAGTTGAAATTTTCAGTTATAGCACCGGTTGGGCATGCAGAAATACATAATCCACAGGACTCACAGGGAGTGTCTTTAAGGGATTTTCCCATGCTGGGAGCAACATAAGTATCAAACCCACGCTCAACAAGCCCCAGGGCGTTAGCTCCGACAACATCACTGCAAATACGTACACACCTGGAACAAAGAATACATTTGTTGTTGTCAATTTCAATGTATGGGTGTGAGAAATCCACCGGTTTTTCGAGGAAATCGCCCTTGTATTTTGTTTGTTCAGCATGGTATTCAGTGGCATATTTCTGCAGGTCGCAGGAGAAAAATTCAGAGCACCCGCATTCCAGGCAACGCTGTGTTTCGTGTAAAGCCACTTCTTCATTTTCATATCCCTGTTCCACTTCTTTAAAATTCATCCGTTTATCAGGGTTCATAACAGGCATTTCTTCGCGCATTTGATTTTTATACCTGCCGATGTAATCATCTTTGGTTTGTTCTTTGAAGTTGTCTTTTCTGCTGACAAAAGGTTTATCTATGGGTTCTGGTTTTTGTCCGTTGAGGTACATTTCAACGGAATGAGAGGCGGTTTTTGCCTGTGCAATAGCTTCGATAACAGTTGCTGGACCAGTCACACCGTCACCAGCAGCAAAGATATTCTCAACACCTGTTTGGAGTGTATTTTCATCAGCGTCAATATCTCCCCACCTATTGACTTCAAGTTTTCCTTTTAATGCATTTTGGTTGACATCATCGAGGAAAGTCACTTCGGTTTTCTGGCCAATTGCAGCGAGGATGTAATCACATTCGAGTTCAAATTCAGACCCTTCTACAGGGACAGGCCTTCTGCGTCCGGAAGCATCCGGTTCGCCAAGTTCCATTTTGATCAGGGTCATGGATTTCACTTTCCCGTTTTTATCTTGATTGACCTTAACCGGATTGGTCAGAAGCATGTATTCAACGCCTTCGGTTTGTGATTCATGAACTTCGATGGGGTTAGCCGGCATTTCCTGTTCAGAACGTCTGTACACAACAATGCTTTTGTCAGCACCACAGCGCACGGCTGTACGGCAACAATCCATAGCGGTATTTCCACCACCTACAGTAACGACAGTTTTTCCAGAAAAATCATATTTCTGTCCGGTCATTTCCATGTTTCTAAGGAAATCAATGCCACTGAATACGCCATCAGCATCTTCGCCTTCGGCCCTGAGGAGTGTTCCTTTCTGCGACCCAATGGTAAGGATGGTGACATCGTAATTTTTGCCGATTTCTTTGTAAGACAGGTTGTCTCCAAATTTTTTACCTGTATATAAATTCGCTCCCAATTCAGTGATGGTTTGTACCTCTTTGTCAATGAGTTCATTGGGCAACCTGTATTCAGGAATTCCATATCTCAACCATCCGCCCGCGTGATCATTGGCTTCATAAATATCACATTGAAACCCTTTTTGCTGTAACCAATATGCAGCGGATAATCCACCCGGTCCAGCTCCAATGATGGCAACCTTTTTACCGTTTGAGGAAGCTACATCTGGTTTATAATGTTCACCATGCAATAAGTCCTGGTCGGCAGCAAAGCGCTTGAGGTAATCAATCCCGACACCAGCACCTTCATCAAGTAAATTGCGGCGACAAGCTGCTTCACACGGCCTTACACATACCCTTCCACAAATAGCGGGAAGCGGATTGGCTTCTTTGATGAGTGCGATGGCTTCGGTGTATTGTTTCTTTTCGATGAGGGATATGTATCCTTGTACGTCAACACCAGCAGGGCATGTTTCTTTACATGGCCCGACACAATCGGCATAATGGTTGCTAAGCAAAAGGTCAAGGGCTATTTTTCTGGCTTTTTTTACGTTATCATTATCCGTATTAATAACCATGCCTTCAGTAATTTCAGTAGAACATGAAGGCTGAGTGCCCCTTCCTTCAATTTCCACAACGCACAGGAAACATGAAGAATATGGTTTCAGGCGTTTGTCATGACACAAGGTTGGTATGTGAATCCCAAGGCGTGTTGCCAATTCTAAAATGGTTTCACCTTTAATTCCCTGAACTGTTTTCCCGTTTAAAACAATATTGAGTTTATTATCCATGATCTTGAATTTTCCTTTTGTTTACAGTAATTTAATTGCATCGAAATTACACTTGGAGTAACAGACACCACATTTGATACATTTATCCTGATCAATGTAATGTACTTCTTTACGTTCTCCTGAAATAGCATCCACCGGACAATTTTTAGCACAAACTGTACATCCTGTACATTTTTCCGGATCCACCTCATAAGTAATTAGTGAAGTACACACTTTAGCCGGGCATTTTTTATCCCTGATATGTGCATCGTATTCATCTCTGAAATATTTAATGGTAGTGAGTACCGGGTTGGGTGCTGTTTGTCCAAGGCCACACAAGCTATTAGCTTTCACCTGATGTGCAATTTCTTCGAGTTTTTCAATGTCACCTTCTTCCCCATGTCCTTCAGTAATTCTTGTAAGGATTTCACGCATTCTTTTTGTTCCGATGCGACAGAATGTACACTTGCCACAGGATTCTTTTTCAGTAAAATCGAGAAAAAAACGTGCGATATCCACCATGCAGGTTGTTTCATCCATGACCACCATACCTCCTGAGCCCATAATGCCCCCGGTAGCTTGTACGGAATCGTAATCAACAATGGTATCGTCCATGTAAGCGGGGATGCAACCACCCGACGGGCCCCCGAGTTGAACCGCTTTGAATTCTTTATCATCTTGTATGCCACCGCCGAGTTTAAATATGACATCATGTATTGTCATTCCCATGGGCACTTCAACGAGGCCACCATGTTTAACTTTCCCGGTAAGGGCAAATACTTTTGTTCCTTTGGATTTTTCGGTTCCGTATTGAGCAAATGCTTCAGCACCGTTGTTAATAATCCATGGAATGTTTGCCCACGTTTCCACGTTGTTGATGTTGGTGGGTTTTCCCCATAGTCCGGAGTTTGCCGGGAATGGCGGTCTTTTCCTGGGCATGCCCCGTTCTCCTTCAACAGAAGCCATAAGTGCAGTTTCTTCTCCGCAAACAAAGGCACCGGCCCCTTCTTTCAAATAAATATCAAAATTAAAGCCGTCAATACCACAGGCATTTTTGCCGAGGTATCCTTTTTCTTTGGCTTGTTGGATAGCAATATTCAGACGTTTAATGGCAAGAGGATATTCGGCACGGCAATAAATAATACCCTGGTTGGCACCAATAGCATAGGCACCAATTGTCATTCCTTCAAGTACCGTGTGGGGGTCACCTTCAAGCAGTGATCTGTCCATAAAAGCACCGGGGTCACCTTCATCGGCGTTGCAGATAATGTATTTTTCATTTTCTGGGGCGCCTTTTGCAAACATCCATTTTTTTCCTGTGGGAAATCCACCGCCACCTCTTCCCCTGAGGCCGGAATCAAGAACCGTATGAATGATTTTATCCTGATCGTATTTTTCAGTGGCAATTTTTTGCATAGCGTTGTAAGCACCCCGGCTTTCAGCTTCTTCAATGGATTCAGGGTCCATAAATCCGCAATTTCTCAATGCAATTTTCACCTGATCATCGAAAAAATTATCATCTATTGATTCAAACAAATCACTGTGTACCACATAATTTTTTTGTGGTTCATTATTGACAATATGCTTTTCAATAAGTTCACCCACTTTATCTTCATCAATGTGTCCGTATAAGTAATGACCGTCATCATCAATAATTTCAACAAGAGGTTCATTATAGCACATACCCACACAGGACGTTTGTTTCAGTTCAAAATCCAGGTTACGGGATTTTTTCAGGGATTCAATTTTTTCGTAGGTTTTTTTTGCCCCTGCAGCAATTCCGCAGGATCCTAAACCAACTATAACTTGTGTTTTGCCCATGATATGCTGTTTTAATTTTTTGATGTATTTGTTTTTTCTTTTAATATTATATTACGGATGACTTTTTTAGCAGATTTATCGGTTAGTTTTCCATAGGTTTCTCCGTTGATCATCATAACGGGGGCGAGGGAGCAACATCCTAAACAGGCCACAGATTCAAGGGTGAACAATTTGTCTTCTGTGGTTTCACCATCTTTAATTTTCAGGCTGTCCTGCAGAGCATCTGTAATGGCTTTGGCTCCCTGGACGTGACAGGCAGTACCGTGGCATACTTTAATAATGTATTTTCCGACAGGATTAAGCCTGAATTGTGTATAAAATGTAGCTACCCCGAACATATCCGAAATATTCAGGTTTGTTCTTTCTGCAACATAAGAAAATACTTGCTTGGGAATAAATCCGTACACATTTTGAATTTTTTGCAGCAGTGGAATAAGGATCCCGGTTTTTCCTTTCAATTCATCAATGATGGGATCAATTTTACTGAGGTCCACATCCTCAACCATAATTTCTTGTTTCGGTTGTTCAATACGTTGAATGCGCATGATAAAATGTTTAAAAATTAATGCGGATAAAGATATAAAAGAAAAAGAAAGGGTCTGAAAAAATCAGACCCTTTTTAAGAGAAATAATTAAACAAGTCCCTGAGCGATCATAGCATCAGCCACTTTTACAAACCCTCCGATGTTGGCACCTTTTACGTAGTTAATAAAATCGCCATTTTTTCCATGTTTCACACATGTATCATGAATGTTAATCATGATGTCATGCAATTTGCTGTCAACCTCTTCGCGTGTCCAGCTCAGGCGCATGGAGTTTTGAGACATTTCAAGTCCGGAAACGGCAACACCACCTGCGTTGGCAGCTTTACCGGGTCCATACAGGATTTTATTTTCAAGCCAGACCTCTACTGCTTCAGGTGTACTGGGCATGTTTGCTCCTTCAGAAACAGCAATCACGCCATTTTTTACAAGTGTTTTTGCTGCATCCTCGTCAATTTCATTTTGTGTAGCGCAAGGCAAAGCCACATCACATTTGATGTTCCAAGGGCGTTCGCCTTCAAAATATTCAACGCCATATTTTTTAGCGTATTCTTTTATGCGACCGCGTTTTACATTTTTCAGGTGCATAATGTAGTCCAGTTTTTCTTTATCAATGCCGTCGGGGTCATAAATAAACCCTGATGAATCACTGAGAGTAAGCACTTTTGCGCCGAGTTCTGTGGCTTTTTGTGTTGCAAACTGAGCGACGTTACCAGAACCGGAAATCAATACTTTTTTCCCTTTCAGGTTTTCATTTTTTGTTTTCAGCATTTCTTCGGCAAAATAGACATTTCCATATCCTGTTGCTTCAGGACGGATAAGAGACCCGCCCCATTCGCGGCCTTTACCTGTAAATACGCCTGTAAATTCATTTCTCAGGCGTTTGTACTGGCCAAACAAATATCCAACTTCACGTCCGCCAACACCAATGTCACCAGCCGGAATGTCAGTATTGGGACCGAGATGACGGAAAAGTTCATTCATAAAACTTTGAGTAAAACGCATTACTTCAGCGTCCGATTTCCCTTTTGGGTCAAAATCTGAACCCCCTTTACCACCCCCAAGTGGAAGTGTTGTCAGGGAATTTTTAAATACCTGCTCGAAAGCGAGGAATTTTAAAATGCCCAGGTTGACGGTTGGGTGAAATCTTAATCCACCTTTATACGGGCCGATAGCCGAGTTCATCTCAATACGGAAACCACGGTTTACATGGGTTTGACCTTTGTCATCCATCCATGGAATGCGGAACATGATGACGCGTTCGGGCTCTACAATGCGTTCCAACACTTTGGCTTCTTTGTACTTGGGGTTTTCTTCCACATAGGGAATCAGTGTTTCAACCACTTCTTTTACTGCCTGATGGAATTCTGTTTCTGATGGATTTTTGGCAACGACTTTTGCCATGAAATCATCTAACAATTGCTGATAATTTGCCATAATATAAATTTTAAGTTAAGTTAAAAATTTAGGTTACAAGATTCATTACAAGGATACAACTTTTTGATATAATTACCAAGCCATCGGTAAACTGTTATGTGTTTCACAGTTTGGGAATTCCTTGTAAAAAACAAAATATCAGCTAATTGCGGGTGATTTATGTCATTTAGCATTTTGGTAAGATATATGATATAAAAGTAAGTGTATCAGTAAATAAACAAAAGGATAGAAAATAATTATGTTATTAAACACATGTTTTGAACATATTTAGCTGGTAATTATTTTGAGTTTAATTATTCAAAAACGAGTGAAGATGCAGATAAAAGGGCACTTGAGAATGATTGGCACATGATTGGGTAACTTTTCACATTTTAAAATTAAATAACTGTTAATTGACCTAATTTCTAATTGCTCTAATTAATCTAAAAAATGACCAATAAAACTAATTATTAGAATGATTGCAGTTGCTGTTCCGGAATTAAA
>JAYENB010000263.1:0-9803 GCA_034721855.1 Bacteroidota bacterium | reverse complement strand
GAAACTGGAAATACCGGAGAAATTTCGCTTTCTACCAGCGAGACAGAAACAGTTTATTGGGTAACTATGGGGGCAGCGATTTTCACGGGAGAAACAGCAGGCAATGGCGCCTCGCTTTCACTGGGGAGTAACTATCCTGCCGGAACTTTTGATGTATGGAGTAGCAATGAGTTTGGCTGTGAATTATTACAGGGCTCTGTAACATTCGTAGAGGATAACGGTAACAACAAACTCACTGTAAACATTACATTTGGCACACCTGCAACCAATTTTCCTGCAGGTGAGGCAGTAATATCGCTGTATAAACTCACAACCGACATTGGCGGTGAAGAAGTGATTGCTCTAAATGACCAACAAACACTTGGTAGCAACGGGCAAGTTATTTTTGAAGATATTGAGGCCGGGGATTATTATCTCGGTTCTGCACTAATTAACCCTGATAATTACAATGTGGCTTCGCATGTGTATTATCAAACAGCCATTACTCATGAAGATGCTATCAGTATCCCCATGACTGACAGCACCCTGTTTGTTGCAGATTTGCATCATCCACAACTTGCAGATGAAGAAGGAAGCAACTCCGGTGGAGGAATTGTCGGAGAAGGCGGAAAAAAATCCGACTTAATACCTCTCGCCAATATGGTGGTTATTCTACGCGATGCAGATGCGGAAGAATTCCTGGATGTGTGCCTTACCAATGACCAGGGACAATACAGCTTCCCAAATATCCCGGATAACACAAACATTCAAATGTACGTTACCAGCTTAGAACATCAACAATGGACACCATTCAATGTAATTACGGAAACCGGTACTTATTATACTGTTGATTTTGTAGTAAATGGTGAAGAAGTGGGGCCAGTTGGGATTGAAAATACGCCATTACCTAACATTGAATTTAGCATATATCCAAACCCGGCTAAAGATATTTTATATGTAACAACAAGCTATACTAAAGGAGAAATTAGCATATACGACATAAACGGTAAGCTAATCCAAAAACAAGCTATATTTAACAACAACGGCGAAATCAGTGTTTCCAATCTTTCAGCAGGAACCTATACTGTTGTTTTAACCAATAAAAATGGTGAAGTTGGAGTACAGAAATTTGTGAAAGAATAAAAAATGAATTTACAGTGTTCAATAGCAAAAATAGTTAATTTTTTCAAATCAAACGATATTTAGAATAGAGCGACAATTGCGTTAATACTCATCTTCATTGAAGAAAAAATCATCTTTGCTGGGATAATCCGGCCAGATGTCTTCAATGCTGTCATACGATTCTCCTTCATCTTCAACTTCCTGAAGGTTTTCAATGACTTCGAGCGGGGCCCCCGATCGGATGGCATAGTCGATGAGTTCTTCCTTGGTTGCCGGCCAGGGGGCGTCTTCGAGTTTCGATGCTAATTCAAGAGTCCAATACATAAAATATCTAATTTTGTATCTTTTTTTTCAGGACTGCGAATTTAAAAAAAATATTAACATTCAAACATCTTTTTTCCATAAAATATCAACAATATTTTTTTTATGTGCTGTATATCGTGCCAGAACGAAGAGATAGTCGGACAAGCGGTTTAAAAATGAAATAATAAAATTGTTAGTATCTTTTGTGTTTTTTGTAATTGTTACAACTCGCCTTTCTGCCCTCCGGCAAATTGTGCGGGCAATATGACAAGATGCTACCTGTGGATCGCCTGCAGGCAGGATAAAACTTGTCAATTCAGGCAAACTGTTGTTCATGGCGTCAATTTCGTTTTCAATGAAACGCTCATGTTGTTCATCCCATGGTGTCAATTTTTTATGCTTGTTTTTTGAGCTGCCGGGATCACACGCAACATGCGAACACACCGTAAACAAATCACTTTGTATTTTTGTCAGGGTATCTTTTTGTTGTTGAGGCAAATCATAAGCACCAATCATACCAATCCATGAGATGAGTTCATCAATGGTACCGTATGCCTCTAACCTGGGATTATCTTTGCTTACTTTTTCACCGGTAAAAAGCCTGGTTTCTCCCTTGTCTCCTGTTTTTGTGTAAATTTTAGCCATAACTTATGTGTTAAAAAGGTTGATTGGTGTTTTATTTTTATCATCTGATTCAATTTCTCCATCCCGTAAGCGAATAATTCTGTGTGCGTGATGTGCGATGTCATCTTCGTGTGTGACCAGTACAACGGTATTGCCGGCATTGTGAATTTTTTCAAAAAGGTGCATGATGTCAAGCGAGGTTTTGGTGTCAAGGTTGCCTGTGGGTTCATCGGCAAGAATAATGGCAGGGTTGTTGACAAGGGCACGTGCCACCGCGACCCGTTGGCGTTCGCCCCCGGAAAGTTCATTGGGCTTGTGATTCATGCGGTCTTCCAGTCCTACAGACGATAGTACTTCTTTCGCCCTTTTTTCCCGGTTTTTCTTTTTTTCCCCGGCATAAACTAATGGTAACATGACATTATCCAAGGCATTGAAGCGGGGCAGGAGGTTAAAAACCTGGAATATAAAACCGATTTCCTGGTTACGTATTTCTGCCAGTTCATTGTCGGTCATCTGGCTCACGTTGGTGCCGTTGAGTATGTATTCGCCTTTTGTTAACGAATCAAGGCATCCGATGATGTTCATCAGCGTGGATTTCCCGCTGCCTGACGGGCCCATGATGCTTACGTATTCATTCTTTTTAATGGTCATGTCAATAGAGCGTAAAGCCCTGACTGTCTGGGTGCCCATTTCATAATTCTTGACCAAATGTTGTAGTTCGATGATGTTTTCCATACACTTTGCTTTATAAATACGTGCAATATAATTTTAAGCTTCAATGTTCCAAATTACAAAATTATTGATTGTTGTTTATAAGTTTTCCAATAAAAAATCCGTCATTTTTGTGTACAGATGCAACCTGGCATTTCCTCCATAAATTCCGTGGTCTCTGTTTGGATAAGCCATCATCTCAAAATCTTTGTTAGCAGCTATTAGTTTGTTGATGTAATCCATGCTGTTTTGAAAATGCACGTTATCATCTGCTGTGCCGTGTACAAGTAAAAGCTCGCCTTCAAGTTTGCCAACATGATTGATGGGAGAATTGTCGTCATATCCACCGGCATTATCCTGGGGCAACCCGTTGTACCGTTCGGTATAAATGGTATCGTAATAGCGCCAGTTGGTTATCGGTGCCACTGCAACTCCTGCCTTGAAATGCGCTGCCCCTTTGGTCAGGCATAAATTGGTCAGGTATCCGCCGTAACTCCACCCAAAAATACCGATGCGTTCTCCGTCAATGTATTTCCGTGCGGCCAGTTGTTTTGAACATGCAATCAGGTCTTCAGTTTCATATTTACCCAGTTCTTCGTAGGTGATTTGTTTAAAATCCCTGCCCCTGAAACCCGTTCCCCGGTTATCCATAGACACAATGATATACCCTTGTTGAGCCAGCAATTGCCACCATCCGTTGTTGTGATCCCATGCATCAGCAACGGTCTGAGAACCGGGGCCCCCGTAAGTGTAAATCAACACAGGATAGGATTTTCTTTTTTTGAAATCCGGAGGTTTTATCATCCACGCGTTCAGTTCTGTTTTACCATCAGCAGCTGTGAGAGTGAAAAATTCTTTGTGTTGAAAACCGTAATCTTCCATGGTTTCTTTCAGTCCTTTGTTTTCTTCAAGCATGCGGACAAATTCCGTGTTTTTTCTGTGCAGACTCACTGTTAAAGGGGTATTGGCGTCAGTGTGTTCTTCGATGTAATATTTGTATCCCTTGCTGAATTTGAATGCTGTGGTTCCGGTTTTTTTATTCAGTTTTTTCTTTTGTTTCCCGTCTTTATTGATGGCATACACATTGCGTTGCAGTGGCGAAGTTTCTGTTGATTGATAATAGTACAACTTTTCATTGGTATTGTACCCATAAAAATCAGTCACTTCCCAATTGCCGGATGTTATCTGATTTTGTAATTCCCCGTTCATGTTATAACGGTACAAATGACGAAAACCACTTCCTGAATGGGTCATCACAAAATGGTCTCCATCCGGCAGAAATGTCACATCATCATGCAGCTCAATGTAATTTTCAGCGTTGAGGGAGAGGATGATGTCTGACTCCCCGGTTGCTGCATTTACCTTGTGCATGTTGTACTCGTTTTGGAGCCTGTTCATGCTGACTATAGCAAACACAGATGGCCTGGCAGTTTGATATATCCGGGGGACATAAAATTCGCCTTCCGCATCAAGCTTCACTTGTTGAGTCTCGCCTGATTGAATATCGTAAATATGCACACTTACTTCAGAATTTTCTTCACCAGCCTTGGGGTATTTGTATTTATATTGTTCAGGATAGAGTTCCCCGTATATTGGCATGTTAAACTCTTTGACAGCGCTTTCATCTGTTTTTAAAAAGGCAATATAATTGTTGTTTTTCGACCAGGAATAGGCTTTTGCAAAACTGAATTCTTCCTCATAAACCCAGTCCGGGATGCCATTGAGAATCTTGTTTTTTTCGCCGTCATCTGTGATTTGTGAGGTTTGTTTGGTTTTAATGTCATACAGGTACATGTTGTTATCAAGCACATAACTGACATAATTGCCTTCCGGAGAGAATACAGCTGCCTGGATTTTGTTTTCTTCACTCACAGGGGTAATAGAATTATTTTCCCTGTTAAAAATATGAAAGTTTGCTTTGTATGAATGCCTGTAAATGGATTCATGTCCGGTGGCAATTAAAATGAGGTTTTCATCGTTGCTGAATTTGTAGTCGAATATCCAATCGTTTTCATAAGTATCTTCAAAATTGCTGAGCTTAAAAATGACGCTGTCTTTTTCACCGGTTTCATAATCTGCCATCAGTATGCTGTTGCGGGTCATGTTTAGCCTGGTGAAGTTTTTGCCGTTATCCATGCTGCGGATACCCCGAACCATGCCCGGATGAAAACGTCCTTTTGACCAAATGTCTTCCAGTGTGATTTCTTTTTGTGCAAAAATTGGCATTGCAATCAACAATACCAACAAGCTGATAATAGTACGATGTGTTTTCATTTTTTTGTTTTATTTAAAGATTTCCAAACAAAAGTAACAATTTCCCTGCCGAAAAATACAGCTCTTAATAAAATTTAAGTTTTTTGCTGAGCTATGCTTATTGTTTCATGGCTTTGTGGGAACAAAAAAAGTTGCCTTCAGTAACGGGTTGTTTCATGAGGTTGTAGAAGAAAAATCAGATATGCACCAGAACAAAGAAAATAAAACACTTCCCACAGACACTAAGAACACAAAGAAAAATGATAAGCAAATTGATTCAACCCTTTGTGTGCTTTGTGGCTTTGTGGGAACAAAAAAAGTTGCCCTGTTTTATTGTTGTGACATCTTCTCGAGGCGTTTAAACGATTTAATAAATTTATTAAAATCAAAAGGCTTGCCATGGCCGGGATAAAAATGTTTTACGCCGTTTTCATTGAGCGTATGCCAGGACTGAAGCAGTGCTTTTTTATCATTGATAAAAGGAGGTATTATATGCCTTGTGAATTTCAGATTAAAACAAGTATCCCCGGTAAATGTATTTCCGTTTTCAAACATCACTGAGACAGAACCTTCAGTATGGCCTGGGGTAGGGACAATAGAAGCAGAAAATCCATAAGGACGGAGGTCTGTCTTATATTGAATGGTTTCATCCGCTTTCACAGGATTGAATTTCATGGGCCGTTTAAACAAGCTGAACATCCTGATTCCCAATTTTGCCAATGGTGTAACAGGTGCAGGCAAAACAACTTTGGCCTGTTCAATGATATCGGCTTCGGATCGGTGTATGAAAATGCGGGCATTGGTCAAAAATTTTAAATACTCCAAATTGCCTGCATGGTCATAATGGGCATGCGTAATAACAATAAGTTGGATTTTGCAGGGCTGAATATTGTGTTTGCGCATGAAACGCAGTATTTTTTTACTTTTTCCCGGGATACCGGTATCAATAAGCATCCAACCAACGGCAGAGCGTATGAAATAAATATTGGCATTCCCGAGTTTTAATCGTAGTATATTCATGTTGTTTTCTTTGGCGTAAAATATAAAATTATTAAAAGTTGACCAAGGTAATACGCATTTTTAATTTAAATCATTTTTTGTAATATTGAAAGCGTGAAAAAATGTGGTTTTATATTGTTCCTGGTGTGTGTCCCTGCGCTTTTATGTGCTCAGTTGGAGGAGTCTTTTGAAAAGAAAAACACCATTACGGGTGGTATGTTTATGAAAGTTGACAGTTTGTCTGACAAGCGCATGAGTTTCTGGCCGGAAATATATGGCACCTACGAATCCAATTTATCGGAACGACTCGCGGGGTTTTTTCGCATGAATGTCATTATTCCACTAACAATCAACATACAAAAAGCTGAGGTATATGGAGATCCCATATCAAAACAACATGCCCGGGGGTTTGGAATGACACTTGGTGCGCGGTATTACATCAATGCTGTGCTGCATGGATTTTACGTGGGGCCTTCGGTTGGATATTATCGCTACAACCATACTTATGAATATGAAAACCGCTCCGATGTTGAGTTTTCCATTACTTCTGTCAGGGGAAGTATGGTTTTGGGGTATCAATACGTTTACAACAACGGATTTACAATTCATGCTTATGCTGGTATAATGCTGGATCATAAAAGTTATGCTGAGTTTATTACTGTTGTCAAAACGGTACCTGCCGGTAGCATTAGTTTACTCAAACCGGATGTTGGTTTGTCTTTTGGCTATTATTTTTAATTTTCTAATCTATATGACTATGAAAAAAACAGACAGGCGGTTATTGAAGCATTGAAAGATTGTTATGATTTTACCATTGTTGATGGCACCCGTGAACTGGAAATATATACATTAACTGATTATGACAGTACAAAATTCGAGTAATGCGAGGACAATGTTGCTCCACTTAAAATACGCCACAAACTGAGCGGCAAAAAATACAAGCACCATATAAAATGACAAGGATTTGAGGCTGTCAGACATGCTGCTCATGACATCCTTATCGTTTTTGAATTTACCGGTAGCCACACCGTAAACAATTCCCATGGTACCTGCAACCAAAAACAAGAAAGCCACAATGCCGTCAATGAAAGTAGAATTTTGCAAGTCGCCATTTGCACCACGCAAGAATCTGTTTTGCGGCACCAACCCAATGACAAAAATAACAAGCCACAAGGCCAGGGTAATCAAACTCCAGCGTATCCCGCTTTTTTCATCCGGTGTAAGTTTCTCCATCTCGTCTGCTTCTTCGGCACCTTTGTAATTACCAAATCTGGGGCTACAAACCGCTCTGTTACCCATGTTCCGAGAAAAGCAATCAAAAACGTGGAAGCGATCATCAGATAATAATTGGCTGTGGGATTGACATTGTACGCCGGATCAATGATGCGTGCTCCTTCTGTGCTCAGTCCGGCCAATAGCGGGTCTATAGTGCCGAGTACCAGGTTGGCAGAATACCCGCCCGACACCCCGGCAAAGGCTGCTGACATTCCCACAATCGGATGCCGTTTCAATGCATAAAATATGGATCCTGCCAGGGGAACCAGCAACACATACCCGATGCTGCTTGCCAGATTTGACATGATTCCTGCAAACACAATCACAAAGGTGATGATGCGTTTGGGTGATGACATGACAAGCATACGGATCAGCGAAGACAGCAAGCCTGACTTTTCAGCAATGCCGATACCCAGCATGGCTACCAATACTATCCCCAATGGGGCAAAATCGGTGAAATTTACCACCATTTTGGTAATGATTTGATCAAGGCCGGGTTTTGACAACAAGTTGATTACAGGTATTTCTTCACCTGTGGCCGGATGGATAGCATGCCAGTCAAGCAAATTTCCCACAAACGATAAAATTAGGGCAAATAACGCCAGCAAGGCAAATAAAGTTGCAGGGTGAGGTAACGCATTTCCTACTTTTCCAACGCCATTCAGAAACCGGTTCATCAGGCCTAATCGCTTCTTCTTTTTTTTATAATCAGTGGTTTGTCATTTTACAATGGCATAATCACTGAAATCTGCCCACACGCGTCAGAAGGAGCATCTTCCGGATTTATGCGTACTAAAATTGATCAGCAAAGATATAAACTTGTTCACTCTGAAAAAATTTATTGATTTTCTTATTTCGGGAAGGTAATCCGGTTAATATACTATTTGAATACTACTTGAACATAACCGAATCTACGCTCTGTAAAAATAACTGCTGATGATAAACACGGCAGAAATAATAATAAAAGCATAACCAACACCAACCAAATCACTAAAAACCCCAAGCAGTATTGACATCAGAGCTGCTGACAATGACTTAACCTGGCTTGTTACCGATAATACCGAAGCATGTATTCTGGAATTTGTTAATGATGCAATGTGAGACACTCCCATTGGTTTGCGGAGGTTTTCTATGATGATGATCAACATAAAAGGAACAATGGCAACAAGCGGAATACCTATGATTTCACCTGCTCCTGCAATTAATCCCATCATCAGCCCTGCAATGAGTGTGATGTTCAATGGCAGATTCAGGGTTTTGAATTTGTTTGCAAATCTTCCTGAATACCTTGATGCCTGGCTACTGAATATGTAAATGAAAAAATATGTGATGCCAATAATGACAGAGATTTTATCTTTTTGTTCCAGTCCGTATAAAACTGGTATCAGCGGAGCAATGTTCTTTATTATTGCCTGAAGGTATTCACGGCTGGCTTTATAAAACCCACTGAAAACGGATACATTGAGAACTGCTTTTATGCGGTGGTATGAACGAAATGTAAGCAAAAAATCGCGCCATACAATTGTGAATTGAATTTTCATGTGTTTCCACCGTGGAATTTTATGTTCTCCGTCAAGCCATGATGGATAAGATAAAAGCAAGAGCATATCAAGCACGTATGGAATAATTGTAAAGAGAAATATTGACCGGTAATCACCCTGGTAAAATACGATCAGTCCTGCAATCAACGCAGATAAGGCTGAGCCCATTTGCGACCAGGAGCGTGTATGGCCGTAGTAATTCACTTTTTGTGATTCCCATCCATGTTTGTCTAAGTAGTGAAATATCATTGCTTTATGAACACCACTTCGGAAAGCATCGCCGAGGGCATACAATATCATGGCAACGACAAACAACCAAAAACCGTTTGAAAAATAAAACACAACAAAAGCTGCAATATATACCGCAAAAGACATCACCATTGTGCGACGGCGTCCTGTCGTATCTGCAAACATTCCGGAGGGAATCTCAAACACATTGATCAATATTTCACGCAGGCCAAATAACAATCCGATTTGCGTATAACTTATCCCGTTAGCCAGGAAAAACAACAACAGAAAGGGTTCAAAAAAACGGAGATTCTTCAGAAACCCATACAGGCTAAACTTATAATATTGTAGGTCTTTTTGCAATTTCATGATAACCAGTTGTATGTGTTGTGAGCCGTAATGCTGTTCGTTGGCTAAACGTCACAATCAGGGGATAAAAATAGCAATTTGTTGCCACTTTTTATTCTGAATAAAGGAAGCAATAATCGTGTTAAAACTTATTTATTTTCTAAATTTTATCTGTCTTAGCTTAGCAACCAGCTTGCTTTTATTGATGGTTTACCTATGTATTTAGTGGATTTTGGCTTTAAATATCTAAAACACTACTATTTTGATTCTTAGGCAAACAACGTACTATATTGTGTAACCATTCACAGTATATTTATTTAACATCAATTTCTTAGTTTATACATTTTTATAATTTCTAATTGACCTAATTGACCTAATTGACCTAATCAATACCCAAATCCCAATGTGTAAAATGTTAAC
>JAYENB010000262.1:0-1917 GCA_034721855.1 Bacteroidota bacterium | reverse complement strand
AGGAGTCAGCAGATGGCATATTAGTCGGAGGAAACGAGCCATGGTGAAACAGACGTGGAGGACTCACACCGATGAAGGCCTGAACGGCGCTCAGCCGAATGGTATGGGTAAATGGTCATGGCTGTCAAAGAGCGTGTTCTTACTGGTATTATGCAGCAGTTGCTGAAATGCTGGTAGCGTTACGTTCCCCAATGCCAGGCAGACCAGATGTTCATTTGTATCTGTTTTGACCAGCCGAATCGCCGGATACGTGATCCGTATGTCCGGTGGTGTGGGAGGGGCACTCAGCGATGGGTGTCCCTATCCCTATGGGAATTTTACAGTATATCTTTATAGGATTGTTCTATCAAACCAAAGACATAATCTAACTCTGATTTTGTTTTAAGGTAGACTCTGCGATCCATTACCCATTGATAGCTATCAGGTACCTTATCTACCATTTTCTGAGGATCGGCGTAATTTACGGGGCGTAGATATATCTTTAACTGATTTTTTCCTATATGTATTTCAGCGAAATTCTTTGTAATGCGATATGCAACATAAAGCGTTGTAGTCTTTTCTTTGATATTTTCATCCAATTCAAAGATTCTCTCTCTTAGCTCTTTAAATAACTCTTTGATTCATTACCCTTATTAAGAAGAGCGTCTATTGTTATGTCGATGATTGACTTTTCAATGGTTGGTACGTTGCCTGAAGTTGTCTTTTGTTCGCTAACACTGAGAGGCTCTAAGCTAAATATACCATTTTCATAATATCTGTATTTAAAAAGCTCTATTCTCATTGGAATTACTTCCACTGTGTCTATGTCAAATTTGCTATATGATTCTGCTATACACACAACTCTTGGGTTTTTCCAGTCTATTTGGATTGTATTTGCTGTCTCTTGGCCAAGCTTCTTGATTAGAAGCATTTCAAAAAATTCTTCTTTTTGTGCTGTAAGCCACCGAAGATATGAGAGTGCTTGATTTATTACATTGTCATTCTTATTTCTTTTGTACTCAATAATTACAGGCGCTCCAGTGTAATCAACGGCGAGGGTATCTATTCTTCCACCGAATGTTGTTGTGTATTCAGTTGCCAAAAAATGCATTCCTAGCACCTCATCAAGGTTGTTCTCTACAAGAGTTTGCAGCTCCTTCTCTTTTGAGATAGAAATAGAGGAAAGCTTTGTTAGCTTGCCCTTTTCCGATTTGAATACTGGCATTGCCTTTCCTTTATAGTCCCTTGAGTACCAATGTTAGACATATAATATATCATAATTTTAAATGGTTAGCATATTTTGCTTCAATCTTATTTTCTAATTTATTTAGCACTTTAAGGTAATACTTTTCAAAGAATTCTTTATGCGATACAGGTGGAATTAGATCATCATCTCTTAGTGAATGGAACTGAGCTTCAAGATTTTTTAAGTGAATCTCTTATATCGGGGTCATAATACAGGAAGTTTTTCTTTATATCGGGATAAAAATGCTTTTTTCATTAAATTTAGAAAATCTACTCTCGGATTTTCAGGGGGCCAATAATATGAATATGCAGTAGATACAAAAGAATACAAATCATTATAGGCCCTAAATATTGCCGAATCATATATTTTTAATTTTTCTATTTTTAAATTTGTATTTTTAGCGATCAGTTCTCTTATAATACTTATCAAAGATCCTATTATTAAACCCACAATTCCAAAAACTCCTGTCCAAAACCAAGGTTGACTAATGAAATCCATTGAGTATTTCCCTTGTTATCTCAAGTTCTTAACGGCAAGGATAACCTGATGAAAAAGCAAACAAAATATGGCTAAAAAGCGAAGAAAGATCAATAAACAACAAAATTTGTAGAAACCAAAAAACGGCCAGGCTTTTTCAGTCAGAGTTCATCCGTTTGTTCGGATGTCCTTGTTTACCATTATCTCGAACGTTT
>JAYENB010000261.1:0-9834 GCA_034721855.1 Bacteroidota bacterium | reverse complement strand
CTAATTAGTGTCTGTCCATAATGTCCAATATCTGCGTTACGCTCGTATTTAAAACAGTCATTTACAAAAGTAAACTCCTTGGTTTTAAATACTTCGCAAGCCTTGAACTCGAACATTATGGACAAGACACTGACTAAATGGACAAGCATTAATTACAATGATTTTTTTATCTTTACAAAAAATTAAACCATGACATACATTGAAAGACAAATAAGTGATAAACTACTTGCAGACATAGAACCAAATAAAGTGGTTTTATTGACCGGTGCCAGGCGTACCGGAAAAACCTGGTTGATGAAACAAATAACCAAACAAATTAAAGGAAAACTACTTGAATTGAATGGTGAAGATACATCAGACCAGGAATTGTTTGAGCCAATAAACAAAGAGCATTATATGTTGATTTTTGGTAAATACGATTATGTTTTTGTTGATGAAGCACAAAAAATTGCTGATGTTGGCAGCAAACTAAAGTTTTTAGTTGATAATATCAACAACATAAAAGTGATGGCAACAGGTTCTTCAGCATTTGATATTACAAGACAGTTTGGTGAGCCATTAACAGGCCGGAAAAAAACACAGCACCTCTATCCTTTTTCGGTACAGGAATTTATGAACCAGGAAAGCATCCGGGAAACGCAGGGAAAACTACCTGAACGGTTAATTTATGGATCCTATCCTGAATTAGTAAATATGCAGACCAGGCAACAGAAGGAAGATTATCTCTATGAACTGGCTGATGATTATTTGTTCAAAGATATTCTGACCTTTGACGGCATAAAAAATTCGGATATAATCAGAAACTTGCTGAGACTTATTGCTTTCCAGGTTGGCAACGAAGTATCTCACAGCGAATTAGCAAATAAATTGCAAGTGCATAAAGACACCATATCACGATACCTGAATTTGCTGTCAAAGGTATTTATCATTTTCAAGATAGAAGGGTTCAGCCAAAATTTGCGAAAAGAAATCACCAAAATGCATCGTTGGTATTTTTATGACAATGGTATCCGTAACCTGCTTATAAAAAATTTTAATCCGCTGGAATTACGAAATGACCAGGGACAATTGTGGGAGAATTATATGATAGCAGAACGGGTAAAATACCAGTCATACAATAGTTTACATACATCCAATTATTTTTGGCGTACTTATGATAAACAAGAAATTGACTGGATAGAACAATCAGGTGGAAAACTAAAAGCTTATGAAATGAAATGGAATCCCAAAAAAACAGTAAAGCCACCTTCTGCATGGCAAAAGGCGTATCCGGAGGCTTCGTTTGATGTTATTCATCCCAAAAATTACCTGAGTTGGCTGAGTAATCAACCAAATTAAGGTCAACTGGCCGAATTTAGCTAAATACCGCTAATGGATTGGCGGCATTTATATAAATTTGGCTAATACGATGGGCCATCCTGCCGATTGGCAGGCACGCACCCCATGGCTACCTGCCTCCTACTGCAGCCAGGCAACATTAAAACAAATTATCATGTTATTCATCAGAACAATAAGTTAGCTGGGACCTTCAAGGTTAATTTGTTTTGAGTTTTACGTACATAATTATTATAATAGTAATTTTAAATTATATATAGATTAAATATATTATTTTAATAATGTAAATATTATATATGTATGAATATAATTTTCAGTTAATCATAAAAATCATTCAAAATAAATTATCTTATGTTAAATTGTAAAATACTGATTAGTTACAAGTTATTTAAACTAAAAACAAATAAGGGACATGCCATTATCAGCATGAGTAAAATTTGATATTAGCCTACTTTCAACGCCCCTGTCAGCTCTGTAACATCGTTGATGCCATGGCGTTTCATGTAATCTTCAATACCTGTGATGATTTTTTCTGTTGCCTGCGGGTCAATGAAATTGGCGGTACCTACCTGCACAGCGGATGCACCGGCCAGCATAAATTCTATGGCATCTTCAGCGTTCATGATACCGCCAAGGCCTACCACAGGAATTTTTACAGCCTGGGATACCTGCCACACCATGCGCAAAGCCACGGGTTTTACAGCCGGCCCGGACAAACCACCGGTAACAGTTGAAAGCACCGGCTTTTGAGACTCAGCATCAACAGCCATGCCCAGCAAGGTATTGATGAGCGAAACCGAATCGGCTCCCTCCTGCTCAGCTATTTGTGCAAATTCAGTGATATCGGTTACGTTGGGCGATAATTTTACCATCAGGTGTTTATGATACACCGCCCTGACAGCCCTAATCACTTCAGCAGCAGCCTGACAGGAAGTGCCGAAAGCCATGCCTCCCTCCTTCACATTGGGACATGAAATGTTGAGCTCAATGGCGGGAATTTTGTCAAGGGCATTGATTTTTGCTGCCGTTTTCACGTAATCATCTACGGTAGAGCCGGAAATGTTCACAATGATATTGGTGTCAATATCCTTGATATCAGGGTAAATATCCGCAATAAAGGCCTCCACACCCACATTCTGCAATCCCACAGCATTGAGCATGCCTGAAGCGGTTTCGGCCATGCGCGGGTAAGGATTTCCCTGGCGGGGATGCAGGGTAGTGCCTTTAACAACAATTCCACCCAGTTTGTTTAAATCAATAAAATCTTCAAACTCGGGTCCATAACCAAATGTCCCCGAAGCTGTAAGCACCGGGTTTTTCAGTTGTAATTTGTTGAGTTTTATGTTTGTGTTTACCATATCAGTTCGTTTACGTTGAAAACAGGGCCGTCAACACACACACGCTTGTTGCCGTGTATGGTTTTCTGCACGCACACTAAGCAAGCACCGATACCACAGGCCATGTTATTTTCGAGCGATACCTGGCAAAACACATCGTTTTTCTGTGTTAGTGCTGCCACGGCTTTCATCATCGCTTCCGGACCGCAGGTATATACAGCATCAAAATCTGAAAGTCTGCTGATGACTGAGTGTTCGGTGACTAAGGCTTTTTCGCCGTATGAACCATCTTCTGTACAAGTGTAAACCTCGCCAAAGGCCTTATACGCCTCTTTTCGGAGCAGATTATCTTTTGAGCGCCCACCTATCAGGGTACTGACCTTAAGCCCTTGTGATGAAAATTGACGGGCAGTATAAAGCAAAGGTGCCACGCCGCAGCCACCACCTATAAGCAGCACATGGGAAGCATCAGCCGGAACTGTCCATGTATTGCCAAGCGGATATATGGTATCAAGCTGGTTTCCTGGCTTTAGTTCTGATAATTTTTGGGTGCCTTCGCCTTTTATTTCTATCAGTAAATGTAGCTCATTTTTATCCGTATTTACATCGTGAATTGATATGGGCCGGCGCAGAAAAGTATGGGGCGCATCTTCAACTTTGATTTCTGCAAACTGAGCGGGTAACATGGGTGGTAAAGCCTGCTCGTGTGTGAGTTTTAAAAGAAAGTATGTATCTGTTATTTTCTGGTTATCAACCACATGAAGCTTATGCACGTGTTTTTTCATGATGCCTTTGTTTCATGCAAAGATAAAGAATTACTCCGGAAAATACGCTGAAAATGTCTTATCAGCATAAAAAACCAGGATTTTTTCCACTGCTTTATTATGATGATTTGCACCTGAAGCTTGTTCCGGACGGCTTATATGGTCAGAATACTGCTGATCGGTCGGTTTCGTGTTCCGTGTTTTTCGTCTCCACTGCGTTCCGCCGGACAGGCTGTGTTCCGTGTTTTGTGTTTGTTGTTTTGGCGGCTGATTGAACAAATCAGGCGCTGAATCGAATGTCTCACCGGATGCAGCATGGTTTATATTCATATCCGATTTGTACATATCCCCTTTCCCCAGCATAAGCCAGTCGGTAGAAATGCCAGGGAAGCGGCGTAAAATTTTGGTTATTAAATCAACGCTGGCCTTGTTGCGTCCTGATACAATGTGGGAAATGCTGGACGGCTGAACCCCGATTTCCTGTGCAAATTTGGCTGCTGTCAGCTCTTCGGCTTCAATTATTTGCAATATACGGTCTTTCATAGGCTTAATATTTATTTTCAACTGTTGTATGTCATCTCCAATAGCTGTAACACAGAGATTTTGACTTCTTTCCGGAAAATCTTCCGTCTTCAGTGTGTAAAAAATCCGGGCACGAAGGTTTCATAATGTAAATTTATATTTTACAAATATAAACATTTATTTATTAACATCTGTAAACTTTGCTAAATTACAATTGTAACATTGTTTGATTTTAAGTTTGTAAAATCCATAGAATGTTTGAGGATTTGACTGGTCTGATTATGCAATGACACTATCAAAGACACACAAATTATTTCGTGTGATGTAAGATTAATTACTTTATTTTCAATGGATATGTAATCTACTTGTGTTTCTGAAGCCGGATGGATGCAATTTTATTGCAAAAATGGGAATTACCGTGGTTTATAAATAAAATTATTGATAAACAAGCACTTATGATTGCAGAATTTGCCATCACTTAAAGTAATATTTAGTGAATAAAAGTTAAATAACTGGCTTTTAAGTTATAAACTATACTTATCTTTGCTAAATAACTATGATTTACATGGTTATTGTACAGAAGTAACAAAATTGTTTAAGTAATGATAAATCCCAACATATATAAAGTACTGATTAAAAGTAAATTTTATAACTAAACAACCTTGATGATAAAATGTTAGATATGTAAATTGCCTTATGTAAAACTCAGTGAATACTTGTCTTTATTTTATGTAAATTTACATGATTTACTTTTGTAAACAGTGCAATTTTCTCCTTATAATTTACATTTGTCACAATTGTACCCCTCTCCTCTTCTTTTACATTTTGCAACATATTTTTATTTATTGTAATCAGATAATTTTACCTTATATAAGTTGAAAAAGTAGCATGATATTTTTTAATGCCGAATTATGGCTGTATTATATAGTTATGCCAGGAAAACCTGTGAATACAAAAAATACAGCGCCTTAGAAGTCCATTGAATTTATCATAACATAAAGATAAACAGAGTATTATAGTGTTAATGTGTTGATTTACAGCATTGATTATTTGGTTATTATGGGTAATTTTGAGGTAAATTTGTAAATCAGGCAACAAATTGGTTGACAAAGATGTCTATTGTTTGAGAAATCAAACATGCATAGACCAATGAAACATATTGTTTACAACATGCAAGGATTACAAATGCTCAGCTTTCGCCGGGAAGCCAACAGCAAAGATGCAATAAACATCAGCCGTTTATCCAAATGCATCTATTTTATTAAATACCAGGGAAATGACGGGAGAGTTTCAGTTGAAAAATTGGTGGTGTTGTGATTAAGTTTTCTTTTGCAGCCTGACGCAGGCCGGTATCCTGCCCTGTGGGATGGGGTGCTGTTTGCCCGCACAACAGATTGACCAGCGGAAAATCCTGTTTGGGCGGATATCAACAGCCGCCATGCCACTGGGCAGATAAAGGCCGGAGGCAGAGACCATCATTTTCAGTGGCAAAATGTTTCCCGCTGCCCGAAAAAAACGGGGGCTTAAGTTTTTGACAAGAATTGATTTTATTACAATTTTTTCACTAATTTTTCCGGATAAGAATGGTGGATTAGCGAACGACCAAGAATCTGAGTTGGATTTAACAGCGGGATATTTTGAAGAGATTTATACGGCAGGGCATAGGGAATTTCGGTGCAGCCTATGATAACACCTTCAGCACCCAGATTTTTAAACCTGCTGATTCCATTTACTAATATATTTTTTGCTTTTTTGGAAGGGTTTTTTGAGTAGCCTTGATTCCAAATTGAGCATCATAAACAGCTTTATGTATTTCCTCCTGTAACTCATCAGAATGTATAATGGGGTCAAATCCGGCAGCCGCCAGTTTATTGTAGTAAACACCCGTTTTGTGAGTACCGGTAGTAGAAAGCACAGCTATTTTATTCATTTCCGGATAAAAATGGCTCATAAATTGAATTACCTCATCAATCATATTAATTAAACGGATTTGGCTGCCTGCTTTCTTTAATTCTGCTTGTATCACATTAAATATTTCAGATGAGTGCATGGTATTACAAGGAATACCAATTACGGTACATCCGGCATTTTCTAATTGTAAAATAATTTTTGACATGGCATAGGCTGGGTTGGTTGTAGTGTTTCCAAGGAGATATTCAGTCCTGTCTTCAATTTTTTCAGGAATGGACATTAGGGTTACAGGCAGGTGTTCCTAGTCTTTACCTGCAATGGTCTCGTTAAATATATTTCTTGCCAAATCCAATCCGGCATAAGGCCCTACACCACCAACAATTCCTATCATTTGCATAAGCCTCTTTACACTATTATTGATAAACAACAATTGTCATTGCCTAAAAATACCAAAAATATTAATAAACATAATTTTATTGTTATGGCCAAATAAACGACAATTCTGCATCCATTTTTCATTCCCAACCACGTAAAGACGCACGGCCAATTTTTATATACCGTAAAGATGCACGGCCAATTTTTTATATATACGTAGAGAGGTACGGTCAATTTTTATATACCCGTAGAGACGCACGGCCGTGCGTCTCTACGGGTATATAGGTATTCATCCGTCAGGATAAATTAATTTGAAAACGTGAATTTTTCATTCTGGTAATCTACCTTGATGGGTTTTGCCTTGTCCACCTTATCGGAAATTATTTCCTTAGAAATGGCATCCAGGATTTCCTTCTGAATAACACGTTTGACCGGACGGGCTCCGTATTGCGGGTCCCAGCCTTTTTCGGCCAGCTGATAGATGGCCTGTTCAGTGATATCCAGACGGATGTCTTGCTTGTTCAGGCGTTTGTTTACCTGCTCCATTTGCAATTGTACGATTGCTTTCAGATCGTTTTTGCTGAGAGGTGTGAACAGCAGCACATCATCAATGCGGTTCAGAAATTCGGGTTTTACCTCTTTGCGCATGAGTTGCAGCAACTGTTTGCGGATTTCATCCCGTTTTTCCTGTGACAATTCTTCGCCTTCGTAATTTTTCCATGCTTCCTGCAGCAAAGGAGTGCCCATGTTGCTGGTCATCACCACAATGGTATTTTTAAAGTTGACAGTACGTCCTTTGTTGTCTGTCAGCCTGCCGTCATCAAGCAACTGCAGCAAAATATTGAACACATCCGCATGTGCTTTTTCAATTTCATCAAGCAGAATTACCGAATAAGGCTTACGGCGTACGGCTTCAGTTAATTGTCCACCTTCGTCGTAACCAACATACCCCGGGGGCGCACCCACCAAACGTGAAACGGAATGCCTTTCCTGGTACTCGGACATATCAATGCGGGTCATCATATCATCATCATCAAAGAGAAACTCAGCCAGGGCTTTTGCCAGTTCCGTTTTACCAACCCCTGTTGAACCCAGGAAAAGGAACGAACCGATGGGACGATTCTGGTCTTGCATGCCAGCCCTGCTCCTGCGCACAGCATTGCTAACCGCACTAATGGCCTGGTCCTGTCCCACCACGCGTTTGTGCAACTCGTCTTCCAGTTTCAGCAGTTTTTCCCGTTCTGATTCGAGCATTTTGCTCACCGGGATGCCTGTCCAGCGGGAAACAATTTCAGCAATATCTTCTGCCGAGACTTCTTCGCGTATCATGGCTTTATCGCCCTGTTGTTTTATCAGGTCTTCACGCAGGGATTTGATTTTTTCTTCCGCTTCTTTAATTTTGCCGTAACGGATTTCAGCTACAGCACCGTAATCTCCTGCCCTTTCTGCTTTATCGGCTTCAAAACGGTATTCTTCAATGGCCTTTTTTGTTTTTTGAATGTCATTAATGATATTGCGTTCCTGTTCCCATGAAGCCCGCATCTGGTTGCGTTTATCCTGCAGGTTGGCAAGTTCTTTACCAAGTTCATCCAGTTTCTTTTTGTCTTTTTCCCGCTTGATGGCTTCCCGTTCAATCTCAAGTTGTTTGATTCTTCTTTCGATTTCATCAATTTCTTCAGGCAGGGAATTCATTTCCAGCCTCAGTTTGGATGCCGATTCATCAATCAGGTCAATGGCTTTGTCCGGCAAAAACCTATCGGTAATATAGCGGTGTGAAAGTTCCACAGCCGAAATGATGCTTTCGTCTTTAATTCTTACCTTATGGTGATTTTCATAGCGTTCTTTCAAGCCCCTGAGGATTGAAATGGCACTAACTTCATCGGGTTCATTCACCATTACTTTCTGAAAACGCCGTTCCAGGGCTTTGTCATTTTCAAAATGCTTCTGGTATTCATCGAGCGTTGTGGCCCCGATTGCTCTGAGTTCACCACGTGCCAGGGCGGGTTTCAGGATATTGGCTGCATCCATGGCTCCCTGGGTTTTACCTGCTCCCACGAGGGTATGTATCTCGTCAATAAACAGCACGATTTCACCTTCGGAGCCAACCACTTCTTTAACAACGGATTTCAGTCGCTCTTCAAATTCCCCCTGGTATTTGGCACCGGCTATCAGTGATCCCATATCTAAGCTGTAAATCTGCCTGTCCTGCAATCCTTCCGGGACATCACCCTGAACAATACGATGAGCAAGCCCTTCAGCAATGGCTGTTTTCCCAACGCCGGCATCCCCTATCAGCACGGGGTTATTTTTGGTCCGACGCGAAAGTATCTGCAATATTCTGCGGATTTCTTCATCACGGCCGATAACCGGGTCAAGTTTGCCTGAATTGGCACGTTCATTCAGGTTGATGGCATAACGGTTCAGGGCATCGTAAGTGTCTTCGGCAGATTGAGAATTGACTTTTTCACCTTTTCTCAAATCCTCCATGGCTGCCTTAAGCTGTTTTGATTTCAGCCCGGCATCTTTCATCATTCTGGCCGTATCATCGCCACCATCAATTAGCGCAAGCAGGATATGTTCTACCGATACAAATTTATCCCCGGTGTTTTGTGCTTCTTTCAGGGCATTTTGCAACACTTTGGATGCAGTTTTTGACCAATATATATCACCTCCGCTTACCTGCGGGTAAGATTCAATAATTTTATCAACAGCCTGGTTAACCGGGTTAAATTGAACACCAGTTTTGTCGAACAAATAGGAAACAATGTTTTCCGATTCTGTCAGCAACGCTTTCAACAGATGGCCTGTTTCAATGGCCTGATGATTATAACCATTGGCAATTTGCTGTGCCTTTTGCAGGCTTTCTTGTGCTTTTATGGTAAAATTGTTTAAGTTCATATAGTTAATCTCCTTTTCTTTTATGATTTGATAATTCAGATATAGACCGTCAAATTGTAAGCCAATTAACATTAACCGACAATTTGACATCAATCGGGTATATTTAGCGACATAATGGCAGCTTTGGGGTATTTTGCATTGATATTTCTAATAACCAAGCATTATCAAGCATTATAATAATTTTTTCTTTCAGGGCAGCGGGAAACATATTGCCCCTGAGCAACATTGTCTCCGTCTCCGCCTGCTATCTGCCATTAGCTATGCCTGTTTTTTCAATACTGCAGAACAGGAGTTCCCCTTGTCACTCTGTATGCAGTGCAAAAAACAAGGCATAGCCGGCGGCAGGATATACGGCTCCGCCGGGCTGCGAAAATAAGGGGCATCTTGCTTGGGTTAACTTATTGAATTTGCTTAGCAAGATATTCAACCCTTTCAGGGTTGGTGATTATACGCGCCATTTACCACCGGTTTCACCGGTGGTTATTTTCACATTGAAGCCTTTCAGGCTTCTGATTATTGCAGCGATGTGTTAAATGACAGTCGAACCAGATTGAATTGTTTAAGAATGCAAAAAACATAGGTAAAACACAAACCAAACTTTCTTTTGGACATGTTTGCCTGACTTTGGCATGGATTTTTGCTGAAAGCATAGCAAAAAGCAATGTCATACCAAGTTGCGTTCAATCTCGTCT
>JAYENB010000260.1:0-1924 GCA_034721855.1 Bacteroidota bacterium | reverse complement strand
AAGATACGCAATAATATCTTCTTTGATTGCCCCATCTTTTATCATTTCTCTAATTCTGAATGTCGTTGTATAATCAGCAGTCCTGCCTTTTTCGAGAAAGGAACAAGACAGAAAATCAATAATTGCAGTTCCGCGCTCAGAGTCATCAATCTTTTTGTAAACAAAAACAAGTAAATTATATCCTAATCCAAATATCTTTTGCTTTGCATCCTTAAATGGACATGAAGATTGAGGTTGTTTTATTGAAGTTACTTTTATATCTGTTAATATATTATTGCTTGGTAAATCAATTCCTTTTGCAGATGAACCTTTTTCATAATCATAATTTTCATCTAAATAGTTTTGAAACTTATGCTCGATATAAGTGCCAACAGCCTTGCCATCAGTAATACCATAAAGGTCTTTATTGGAATAGGTTGATTCTTTATCACAAAAATCGTGTGCAGCTTTTTTTAGTGTTTTAATTGTCAGTTTCTTTTTCATTCAAAATTCATTTTTATTTACAAAAATAGTCATTTTTAACGAGGCATTTCAATTTTGTACGGTTTTCTTATCATGAAAAAACTCAGTAGCTAATCAGTATCAGCAAAAGTAGCTCCTCACCGCAAAGTCGCAGAGCCGCAAAGGTTTAAAATTTGTAAATAGAACTGTTAACCCCGTTGAAAAATTTCTACGGGGTTAACAACGGTTAATAAATGTTAATAATGGTTAAAATCGGTTACTTATGAAATGTCGATGTTTTAAGAAATAATACATATCGCAACCGTTTTTAATTAGTGTTAACCGATGTGGCTCTATTTAATAAAATTGGTGTTAAAAAAAATTGTTATTCTCAAAAATATGAAAACGAATTCATTACATTTTGGTTTCAATTCTGAGCTTTTCAGGGATTTTTGTTTTATGATTATCGGATATTATACCTAAATTTATTTTTATAGGAGACAGATGCCACCAATAGCCTGTCAAATAAGTTTTCACCAAAATATCTACGATTAAATTTATAGTAAAATTCAATTTAGGTGAATTATCCGATACTCATATTAATATTTATCATTCAACCCTTTCAGGGTTGTGGAGTATAGCGGTTCATATCCCACCGGTTTCACCAGTGGTTATTTATGTTGAAGCCCTACGGGCTTCTTTGTTTTACAACCCAAATGTTTATTCTGACAACGGAAAGAGCAAGTTTATTTTCTTCGGGCTTCCTTAATTTTATCTCCAAAAGACAGATCTCCCCTAATGACCACGAAGTGGTCAAATATGAGTAACCACGGGTGAAACCCGTGATACATCGCGTATATAAACTACAAGCCTGAAGGGCTTGAATTATAAAAGGTATTTTTCATCAAAATCTATATCATGCTCATGTAAAAGCTCAATTAACTCTTCTTTAAATGTTTTTACTTTATGGTGATTTTCCTGATTTTTAACATATTCAATTAAACGATTTTTTTCTTTAATGGAATATGTAAAAGCTCCATAACCAACTTGCCACCCATTGAAGTGTCTAAAAAGTGAATTATTTTTAATGTATTCAGTACTTGACAATTTAATATCCTTAATTAATGATGATAGTGAAATTGTGGGATGAAGTGCGATAATTAGGTGTAGATGATCGTCAACACCATTGATACGGTATGTGTGACATTTTTTGTTCTTTAATATTTCCCAGATATATTTATATAAATCAGGTCTGGTTTCAGAAGTAAGCGTTTTTTTTCAATCTTTTGTACTAAAAACAAGTTGATAAAGGATTTGTGTGTAAGTACTCATAATATTTTTATTTTTTGAGGGTAATGATAACTCAAAGATATAAATATTTATAATTATTTTATCAATTTTTTATCATCAAAAATAAAAATATCAATAACTTTGATTAAAATATTTTGCAAATTAACAAAATATTTGAAACAACAATGTTTTT
>JAYENB010000259.1:0-9839 GCA_034721855.1 Bacteroidota bacterium | reverse complement strand
TTTTTTGATTTTTTCAAAATAAAAAAAAGTAAGCATAGCCATAGCTACGTGAGTCTTTTTTTTATGAAGAAAAAAACGAAAAAGAACAAAACTTGGGGCGTCAGATTAGGCTTGACATGACACTAGACGCAAGTGAATTTTCAGTTGGTTCTGGTCATTCAACCATTGCCGAAATTGATAAGTCAGTTTATTATGGCATCTCCTCTGAATTTGCAGAATTTCCGGAGGCCACCAAATCCATACGACATTATTTTTGCATCGGATTACAGCGAACATTAGAATAAACGCGCATAATCTAATCCTCCATCCTGTTAATAATTAATCTCACAACATTTATGATAATTGCAAAATATGTGTTGTATATTTGAGAAGTGAAAAATCGAAACAAATTGTATGAGAATTAATGTAGAACGCCTGCCAAACAGGTTTTATCCCGATTTCAAACGTGTTATAATCCGCTTTTACAACAACGGTCCCGAACGATCCAATGACCTGGTAGAAAAAGTTCTGGCCATGAAAGACGATGAGGTTGAACTGATATTAGCCCAAACATTGCGTGAATTTTCAAAGCGGCACCGCAACATATCCCAAAAATTCCTCTATCACTTTGACATGGCAAAAAAACTTATCAACAATCCGGCACTTGATATGGATAAGTTACAAGAAGACAGAAAACTGCTCATCGGGTCCTATTTTTCGATGGAATATTCCATCACGGCAGCGGCATTTTTCAATCCGTCAGTGGTTGAATCCCCCGATCAAACCGGATTAGCGGAAGGCTCAAAACGCATCATTGTTAGTTTCAGGGCTACCGGTGAAGGCCATCTTTCAAGCATTGTCTTTCATACAGGCACCATCAGCAAAGAGGGAAAACTTGATTTTGAAACTTCAGGGGCTTATGTTGATGAAGCTGAAGTGATAAAATGCGTACAATACACCAAAAGATCATTCATAAAAAAACTCCGTGAAATGCACGTGAACGAGGATGTTTTTACTCATGTAATGGATATTCTGGGAGACAATTTTACATACGAAGAGTTGCAAAAAGCAGTTAAGGATACCATCGCCAGAAATCATACCAGTGAAACCAAGAAACAGGTGATTTCCCAGATCATGTGGCTTGCCGATTCGCATTATAAAATTGAATTTTCCCGTGACACGCACATTTCAGAACGGGTGATTTTCCCCGTTTCATATTCTGAGCGCAAAGGCATTGAAGATGCCAGGTTTGTACGTTTTACAGATGATAACGGTGAAGTGTCCTATTGTGCCACCTACACAGCTTATGACGGGACTGTCATACTTCCCAAGCTGATGGTAACAAAAGATTTTTATACTTTTGAGGTAAAACCATTGAACGGCGAAGGAGCACAAAACAAAAACCTTGCTTTGTTTCCAAGAAAAATCAATGGCCAATATGTAATGCTATCAAGAATAGACGGAATAAACAGTTACATTGGCTTTTCTGATAATCTAAACGTTTGGGAAAAACCCATAAAAATTCAGGAACCCCGTTATTACTGGGAATACATCCAAATCGGGAATGCCGGTGCTCCCATAGAAACACCTGAAGGCTGGTTGCTAATTACACATGGTGTCGGTCCCATGCGGAGATATTGTCTTGGGGCTAGTTTGCTAGATCTGGATGATCCCACCAAAGAAATCGGTCGCCTGAAAGAACCCTTACTCATCCCCAATGAAGAAGAAAGGGAAGGGTATGTGCCGAATGCCGTTTATTCGTGCGGCTCCATAATTCATCATGGCAAACTTATCATCCCCTACGGTTTGTCAGATACCAGTTCCGGGTTTGTGTCTGTTGATCTTGATCAACTTCTGGAAAAATTACGCTCAGAATAATTGCACTTAAGAACAAGGGGTTAGGGGTTAGGTGTTAGGTTAAAACATCTCATAACCTACCCCCTAACACCTAACACCTAATACCTTTTTTATACTTGTCCCAAAATCTGCTTATACACGTCGATATAGCTATCAGTCATTTTCTCCAATGAAAATTTTTCAATCGCTCTGCTGCGGCAATACGCACGCTTTATTTTCTGTATTTCAGGCAATATAGCCACCGCTTGATCCACATTTCCAACCAAAAATCCGGTCTTGCCATCTTCAATCAATTCAGGCATCGAACCACGATTGAATGTTATTACCGGTGTACCGCAAAACATGCTTTCTGCAACACTTAGGCCAAAAGGTTCGTTAAAATTGATGGGATGCAGTAAGGCATACGCTTCTCCGAGCAATTTGTCCCTTTGTTCTGGCCCGGCATTCCCGGCATACACTATCTGATTTCCATCAATAAATGGTTCAACCTTTTGTTTATAATAATTCTCATCCTGAATATAGCCGGCAATGATAAGTTTCATGTTGGATTTTATAGCAATGTCAATGGCTTCACGGGTCCCTTTATCATGATGAATACGGCCAAAATACAGCAAATAATCACCATGGCTTTTGCGGAATTTGAAATTATCAGCGTCTATGCCATTATAAACATTGGCAATGTATGAAAGCTCGTTGCTTCTGTCTGCATGACTGATAGAAACATAATGGTTGATGTCATTGAACCGTTTGTAAACTGGGATAATTCTGGGTGATGAAAAACCATGTATTGTTGTTAGCATGGGTGTTTTGATCAGCCTGGAATACGTAAGCGGCAGGAAATCAAAATTGTTGTGGATGATGTCAAATTTATGAGCCTGTTCCATTAAAAAACTGATGTGCATGCATTCCTGCACTTTGGGATCCAATGACTTATCCTCTTCCCATGCTTTCTGGCAGATATACCTGAGTTTCCCCCTGGTCAAAGAATCTGCCGTGGCAAACAAGGTAACATCAAGGCCTTTTTTCACCAGCCCTTCGGTGATGTTTGATGTAACCTGCTCCCAGGGACCGTATTGTCGTGGTGGTGTGCGCCAGGCTACAGGCGCCAGCATTGCAATTTTCATGATAACTGAAGTTTAATACTTTTTATTTGATCCTGGTAATTTGTTTGAATATTGATTTTTGGACATTGTGATTCGTTTGTTTTTTTGCTATTTGAACATTGTAATTTGTTTGTTATTTGTATTTTGTGTATTGTAATTTAACCTTCCTCAGGGAATCGCTTTCCTCGGCTTTGACAAACACATATCCACCAACTCATCAATCCTCGCTGTGCCTGCACACATCACTTTGTCAGCGCCTCCCCAGTACAATTTTAACGTACCATCCACTTCAGGCACGGCGCCACAGGTAAACACAACATTATGCACATACCCGGTGAGCTCATATATTTCTTCGGGCTGCAGAATCCATTCATCGCCAACCGCAATGACCTTTGATGGGTCTTTCAGGTCGTGTAAAGCCACTCCAAGACGATAAACACTGCCATCCATAGTTGGAAAAACACCATGATAAATGTTCAGCCAGCCTTTTTTTGTTTTTATTGGCGGCGCTCCCGGCCCGATTTTCATTTCATCCCAATGGTATTGCATGGGTTTCATTATCAATTTGCTTTCGCCCCAGTATGTCAAATCCGGGGAATAAGATATCCACATTGACCACGGGCTTATTTCTGAATGCGGGCGGTCAAGCCTGGCATACAGGCCATTGAATTTTTCCGGGAAAATAACCACATTCCTGTAATCAGCCTGTGTGATGAGGGAAACCCTTTCGATTGTTTCGAAATCCCTTGTTTTAGCAAGGGCAATGCGTACGCCATGTTGCGAATAAGCACTGTAGGTTATTAAGTATTCCCCATCAATAAATGTAATGCGCGGATCTTCAATGCCATAAGCTTCATATTCGGCAAACATACCGCTTATCGCGGGCAGCATGAAAGGTTTGGGATCTACCTTAAATTCAAAACCATCCTGTGACACTGCTTTTCCCAGGACAGATCTGCCATTGTGGCGATGTGAGCGGAAAATCATAATATATTGTCCCTGATGCTTAACTACCGCTGCATTGTGCACCGTTGCCACAGGATACGGGACATCGTCTTTGGTTAATATTGGGTTGTGTTGATAACGTTTTATGATGGTCATAATTTTTCGGTATTAATTCTGATGTTCAAATTCATATTCCATGGAATTGAGGACAGTAATATGGGATATCAGGTATGCCAGCGTGCTTTCTGCTCCCTGGTTACGGTTAACACCACCGCTTTTAAGTCCGTCGCAACAACCTTTAGTTTCGTAATCATACAAAGGAATACGCAACTCATTTTCGCCGAGATACCACAAATAAGACAAAAACATTTTTTCGAGACAAGCAACGTCTTTGGTAACTTTATATGCCTGATAGAACATGCGTACAGTGGCCATTGTATCAATGGATTGCTGATCAAACTCCGCACGGGTGCCACCTTTGGAATACCATCCTTCGCTACCGACAATGGAGAGGTATCCGTTACCCAGGGTAACTTTTTCCAGGAACTTCATGGTTTTTAATGCCACCTCTTTTATGTATTCCTCTCCGGTAACCTCGGCCACGTGAAACAGGCTCAGTGGCAAGATTGCATTATCATAAGTTAAGGCATCCTCAAACCATTGCCATTCATCATCACTGTTTTTCTCATAAGCGTCGGTAAGTTTCTTAGCCATTAACCGCATTTTTTGCAACATACCCTCATCAGAACCATAGCTTTTCAGGTAATAACTGATGCCAATAATTGTATTGGCAATGCCACGGAGATGAACCAGCTTATCAAAATGTCTCACAGAATTGCCAAACAGTTCTGTTCCAAATTCCCGGTAAGCGAGTTTTGGAGACCTTGAAATCAGATACCCCAGTGCCCAGATAGTACGCCCAAAAGAATCTTCACTGCCTTCTTCATCCAGAAAATTCCTGTTGAAACTCAAAAAATTACGGAATGTGCCCTTGTCTGTTTGCATATACTGGATATAGCTTAAATATACCTGGATATAATCCAGTGCCTGTGGGTCCTTGTTTTGCCTGTAAGACATCAGTGCCATGATCAGGGCCCTGGCATTGTCGTCGAGGCAATAGCCTTCTTTCAGGTTGGGAATACCATACCTGGCATGTTGTACAATCCCGGTATCATCGGTAAGTCTTTTAACATGATCAAGCCTGAATTTTGGCAACATGGATGTATCAACAATAAGTTTCTTATCTTTTTCAGGTGGCAATACATCCGGGTGTATCGATTCCGTAAGTGACAAGTATTTATTGCCTATAAGCTTCCAGCGTAATGTTTTTCCGTATTTATATGCATTTTTTCTTAAGGTTTCAATTTTGTCCGGATCATCAAGAATCTCATTCAGAACAGAAGACAGTTGATTTGAATCATTAAAATCAAAAAGCCTGCCCCTGCCATCAGCCAAAAGTTCGTTTGCATGCCAGTAGGGTGTGGACAATACTGCTGCCCCGGAACCTACGGCATAAGAAAGTGTACCACTGGTGATTTGAGCTTCATTGAGGTATGGGGTGATATAAATATCGCATGCCCTGAGGTACTCAAATAACACCTCTTCGCTCAAAAACGTTTTCAGGAAAATAACGTTGTTCTCAAGCTTATGCCTTTTTACCAACAGGTTCAGATAATTCCGGTACTCTTCACCTGCATGCTTTAATACATTAGGGTGAGTTTTTCCCATGACAATGTATAAAACGTCGGGGTGCTTTTCAACCACGGCAGGCAATGCATTGATAACTGTTTCGATGCCTTTGTTGCGACTGAGTAAACCAAAAGTCAGCAACACTTTATGTCCACTAAAATTGTATTTTTCTTTGATTTTCTGATGTGAAATGCCCGGATAATATGGCACGCCATGTTCAATAATTTGTATTTTATCATCAGGGGTGTCATAATGTTTTCGCAACAAATGTTTTGCTTTGTAACTCATTACAACAACCTTATGCGCCAGTTTTCCGATTTCCCTCACTATGTTTTCCTGCACAAAAGAAGGCTCACTCAGGACGGTATGAAATATCACAATCACCGGTATTTTAAGCCTGTAAAGCATCGAAAGGACATACACGCCGTCATCACCACCAAAAATCCCAAACTCATGGTTCAGGATACACACCTGCGAATCACTTAGGTTTATGTATCTCGCCGCATTGATATAATCCCGTTGATGTTCCTGGCGGATGGTAAACCTCACCTCTTCAGGGTAATCATACGTCTCTTCTTCTCCCGGATCATTAAGCGCTATTACGTTTGCCAGGTCACTGATGTTTTTACTATCAGCATTGACAAGAATCGACTTAATTAAATTGTTGGTAAAAGTACCTATACCGCATTGACGCGGAGGGTAAGTACCTACAAATGCTATTTTCATATTTTAAGATTTAATACTCTATTAAACGACATTGTTATTGCAAATATTTTATTATATTGAAAAATTATAAGGTTATAAAGTTATTGATATTTTTACCGTCATCCTTCGGTGCAGATCACGTTTTCATTTCATCCGTCTTCACTTCATCCGTCTTCACTTCATTACGCCGGACAAGTTTACGCCGGACAAGTTTACGCCGGACAAGTTTTGTCATTTAATTTTGGTTCTATTAGTTCGAAACCTCAGAATAGGGACAAAAAATGTAATGAATTCGTTTTTATATTTTTAAAAGTAACAAATTTTTTCAACACCAACTTTATTAAATAGAGTCTGTCAATAAAGTCAGTGTCTGATTCATAATGTTCGAGTTCAAGGCTTGCGAAGTATTTAAAATCAAGGGGTTTACTTTTGTAAATGACGGTTTTAAATACGAGCGTAACGCAGAAATCGGGCATTATGGACGGACACTAATTATCTACTTTCTCTTAACACAACACAAGATAATAAATATTTTTCACATATCAGCACGCTAACACAAGAAATTTTAAAAAACCGGATTTCCAACTTCGGACTTACAACTTATACATATTTTACATTTACAGCAATCTCTATGGAATTTACCTTATACCAAACCGCTATCAAGATGATGATTAAGAAAATTAGTTATTTTTGTTTTGTTTGTCTTTTGTCTTTAAGTGTTCTGTGAACGCTTACGATTCTGTCAGTGCCTCGAATTCACAATATCAAACCCGATGATACGGTCGGCACCTAAGCGGCGATCGTGATAATAGGCTATGATGAGGTAATCGTTTTCCGTTTGGTAATGTGAGCCTTCAAAACGCATGTGTTCAATGTCACCCGATTCATTTTTCAACACATAGCGGTAATTATACACCCCCTGTTTCAACAATAAGCTTGTTTCATACTGTCCTTTTTCAGCGTTGAAAGTCATTTCCGATGTTTCATTGCATTGCCATTGGGTCAGTTCCCCATAAACATGCACAGTTGAAGGCAAAAGATTAGCTCGCGCCTGCAACCGGAATTTCACCCACACATAATCTGAATCAGTAAGCGATTCCCAGCCTTCCCGGTTGGATATTGCATAACGGCCATTGAAATCCGTTCTGTCAAGGTATTGCCTGAATTGATTGTCAGGGTCTTTTACCAGCCGTACATAGTAATCCGGACGCTCAAAATTGATGGCTTCCACTTCACTGTCGGTATATTTCAGTTCACGTATAGAAAACCGCCTGTACTCATTGATTGCTTTGAACACAGCCTGATCATCCCGGTGAAAAACAATCTCATCATTGTTCACAAAGTCCGGGGTAAAATCAGATTTAGCCGTTTCCCATTGATAATTCTGAACAATGCACACATTTAGGTCATCATACATGTTATTAAACTGCATGCCATTGGTTTCGAGGCTGAACTTAATATCATGCCCCAGGCTTCTGTACAGGCTGACCACCGGTTGTTTCACCTCTGCATTTACCTTTAGCTTATGCTCTACAACCATAAAACGTTTGACAAACAAAACACGTTCAGGTTGAGAGGTTTCGTACACTTCCACCACATAATTGCCTGAAACCCTGAAATCTATATCATCATTGGGAAGGTTCAGTTCATAATGCATGTAAGGAATAAATGTATTCACCGACATATCATAATCATCAATATAATTGGTTTCAAATCCGTCAATGTACTCGTTGAAAAACAAATTACTTTTGCTCCAGTGTTGATCGCAATGGATGATCCGGTATTGAAAATCACGCGGGTTTTCACACAAGTCATCAAAACTTAAAACAAGCTGTTTATCGCTGTTAAGTTCATAAAACGGATAGGAAATCTCCCAGCCGCTTTGATGGATTCTTACCGTTTTTATACTGTCATCAAAAACACGATCTTTATAAACATCGGGATTTTCCTGTGCCAGTACCGGTGTAATGATTACCTTTGTTGAAAGTAAAAACAATACAATATATTTGAAATAATATGGCATAAATCTTGTCAGATATTAGTAAAATAAACGGAATACTATGAAAAAAGTTTTGTACATACTTATTATTTTCAGCCTGCAAATTAATGCTTTTGCACAAAAATCCATTAAAATTGAGAACAAAGAACATGCCGGATATGTAAAAATTCCGGGAACTGGCCTCAGCATTGTCCCACCGGAAAACTACACCACCTCGGAACGTTTCACCGGTTTTGAAAACAAGCTGGCAGAAGGTTCAATCATGGTAATAAAAGTCCCAGGCAGTGTGCAAAAAAATTTCCTGGCTTTTAAAAAGAACCAAGACATTCGCAAAGGTATGGTCGTTTCTGATGAAACCATGTACAAAATTAATGGTTACCAGGCTCTTCTTCAGGGCGGTGTCCAGATGTCATACGGCAATACATACTTGCGGTACAGGCTCGTGATTGGCGACATGGAAAACACGTACCTGCTCAATGCATCCTGGGTCAAAGATAACGACGCCAAAGCCGAAGCCAAACGTGTAAAAACTGCGTTGTTAAGTATCATTTATGAACCTGAAGAAGATGAGCCCATACAGAAAGCATTTGATTTTACCGTGAATCATGATATGTGCGGGTTAAAACCCGGCGATATCCTGATGTCCTCATTGGTTTTTACAGACGACGGACACATGCCCAGCCAGACAGATGCCAAAACAGCCTTTATGATTAACAAATCCACCGTACCTAAAGGGGAATCATCTGAACATTATGTAAAGCAAATATTAGAAAAATACCCGCTTGAATTCATGGAAAACCAGGACATGACACCTCAACCTGTTACCGTAGCCGGGATGAAAGGACATGAAGTGTATGGTATTGGGGAAAACACCAAAATCAACCGCTCAGAGTTATTGTACATCATGGTGTTGATTGATGGCTCCAACGTGTATCAGCTTACCGGGAGCACTCTGAAATACTATGAAGAACACCTGGCATGCTTTAAAAAAACAGCACGGAGCTTCAGATTTACCAAAGATTAAGAAAACAGATTATCTGCAATTTATCAATATGGTGAGTTATCAAATTTATCTGTATATTTGTACGATGATCCCGGCGACCGCGTATGGAAATTAACCGGAAATGAAACACAAATGCAAATTAACGGAGAAACCACATACAGCAACGTGTTTTTTGAAAAAACCCTCTACACCAGCCCCTACCTCGTCATGACCGAACATGAATACACCAAGCATTATTTCATTGAAGGTGAGCGGGTGTGCAGTAAAGTTGGTGGTGGTTTCGGGCCGGCGGATGTGCCACCTACATCGCCACCACTTGAATTTATGGTTGGTGATGAAGATGAAATTGCTCATAGATTAGATCATTTAATACACCGGTTTATTGATTGCACCGACTACCCCGGGGAATGGGATTTGCATGAAGCACTACATCCTGCATATAATACAGAGAATCATTACGAGGGATTACGATACTTTTATCACCCCGACCACCTCGGCAGCAGCAGTTTCATCACCGAAAGGCATGGTTTGGCTGAACAACACCTACAATATTTACCTT
>JAYENB010000258.1:0-1937 GCA_034721855.1 Bacteroidota bacterium | reverse complement strand
TTCTGATGCATGCCTTTTTTTTAACGCCAGATACACTGCATTTTCAAGTAGTTTGGAGTTTTGATTGATCAAAAATAAATTCAATATGCCTGTATCAATAAAATAAAACTTCTTTGATTAAAAACCGCCCGCTTAGTGTGGTGGCTATTTCGGATGATAGCATGTTGGCATTACTGCCTGTAATATAGATTTTATGACCGTTATCGGCCATTCTGCGACAAAACTTTTCCCATCCGGGGATATTTTGTATCTCATCAAAAAACAACACCGGCTTGCCATCGTAAAGTTGATTATATGCTTCAAGGAGCAGGTCAAAATCGTGGGGGGCAAACTCTATCAGCCTCTCATCTTCGAAATTTACAAACAGAAAATCAGCCCTGGCAGCGTGTTTTGTTTTAATAATCTGATATAAAAAAATGTTTTGCCTGCCCTGCGCGGGCCGGTAAACACATAATTCGCGTTTTTTTCAAAACCGATTTGCCTTTCCCTGATTTTAACATCAGCAATGTGCTGTTTATTTTCTGCGATAATTTTTTTTAAGCTTTCAAGATTGACCATACTGGAAAATATTTAGTCGCAAATATAATGGTTTTTATTTTACAAACAGAACATATATTGCATTATTTGTTTTTCATGCATTATAAATTAAACAACGCATGATGATAATAAAAAACCATTAATTCACCGGTGCGCTGCCATACCGCCTAAAATACCACTTCAACAAAGGTAATTTTTTTATGATTGGCACCTGATTGGCAAAGTCAAAAAATGCATCCAGCTTAAATAGCATGATGACTGAAAGGTAAATTATGCATCCTAAAAAACTCAAAGCAAACAATTGAAGAATGTGCGGTAATGCCTGAATAAATGGCAAAAAGCTAACTGATTTCACAATGAGTGCCATGCCAACTGAACACAAAAAGCTGGGACCCAGATATGCTAAAAACTGTTTGACTTTTATTTCATACAGTTTAAACAGGATTGAAAAAGTTACTATACCAACAAGTAAAGTAAAACCAGCATAAAAATACACCATCCCCATTAAGCCATTCAAATGATATCCCATAAAAAAAACAAACACCAAAAAAGGCGTTTTTACCAGGTTCAAATAAAGCCCTATCTGGGGTTTGCCTTTGGCATTGTAGCTGATACCAACAAAGGTGCCTATGCTTTGAATGGCACCCACCAAGGCAAGCACCTGTAATATGGGTACGGTACCAGCCCATTGTTCACCGTAAACGCCGAGAATGAATGGTTCGGCAACACCTGCAAGCCCAAACATCAGGGGAAAACTAACAAAAGCCACCACCCTGAACATGCGCAACAACAACATGCCTCCCCGTTCGTTATCATCCTGTGCCTCGCTTAAGGCGGGGAACATAACGCGGGAAAAGGAGCGTGAAATGTTTTTCAAAGGCAACAGCATGATCCGGTAAGCTTTGTCGTATAACCCCAGGCTGGCATCCCCGGAGAGTTTTCCAATCATGAAAGTATCCACATTGCGTTCAATGTATCCAAGGGGTGATTGTAAAAACACAAAGATGCCAAACCTGAACAGTTTCCTGAAAGAACGGGCTGAAAACACAAAGACCGGTTTCCAATCCGAGTTCACCCAAAGCATAATGGCTTTGCTCAGATTTTGCATGATACCACCCCAGACAAGCGACATGACACCATGCCCAAGTATCGCCAGTGGGATGGATACTGCATACATGATTAAATTTGTACTTAAGCCTATAATTGCCAGTTTTTTAAACTCAAATTGTTTTGTAAGTTTGGTGCTTTGCACGCTGCTAAGCGCGTTAAATAAAAAGTTAAATGCGAGGTATTTGGTGAGCAGGCTCAAATCCGGATTGTCGTATATGCGTCCGACGACAGAGGAACCAAAAAAGAAAAACGCAAATAAAACAAGCCCCGCAACCGTATTGAACCAAAAG
>JAYENB010000257.1:8596-9912 GCA_034721855.1 Bacteroidota bacterium | reverse complement strand
TCAAATGGAGATGACGTGAAATTTGTTGCATCCAATGTTCCACTGCCATCATGTCCCAGATATACTTCTGTTGCACTGCCACCAAAGGTATTACTGCTGACCGTTACCGGAGTAATCCCGCATGTGCTGCCGGATGTGGTATTGAGTGTTATCATGGGCGGATCGGCACAACCAGGAGAGCAGGGAGGTATTTCTGTTGCGTTGTTGAATGTAATAGTATCCTGAATACCATCAGTAATCATAATAGGCCACGAAGTAACTGAAGAAGTAGCAATAGTATTACCTGTAGCAATTTCTGACCAACCACTACCAGTACAAACATCTTCGCTACAGCCAACGTAAAATCCCGCAAGATATACAGGATCTGTTACTGGGCAATCAATGCAATCTTGTTCGTTGTCTATTGAGTAGTTGAATGTTTCCCATTGGTACCATGTTAAAGTACCTGCGCCGCCGGAGGCAATAAAATCTGGTTCTTCTTCACATACTTCAATTACATCACAATTAATAACAATAATATCAATAGTTTCCTCACCGCATGGTTTAGTATAAGTTATTGTATGTGTTCCAATACCGGCAACTGAAGCATCAAAAGTTCCGTTATTTGTATCAGTAATTCCGGGACCGCTGAAAGTTCCACCTGGTTCTGATACAGGAAGATCAAAAGCAGGTTCATCATCACACAGCGTCTCTACAGGACAAATATTTACATCACAACATACCATTTCAAACTGGCCACAAGCACTCATATCAACAGCTTGAATTCTACCATTTCTATTAGTTGCCTCATTATTCTCTTGTGCCCCAACAGCAAGCACTTCTCCGTTACTGTTAACACTAACATCATAAACATTAAAGCTTACTGTTGCTTGCTGTAGTATATTCAAATCTGCATCAAATTTAACTACTCTGTCTCCTGATCCTGCATAAACATTTCCACAAGAGTCCACATCCATACCGCTATTGTGTACAACCAAATCACCGAATATTATATCTGTATCAGAACTTCCCCCGGGTAATGGTACAGTTGTAATTAAAGAACCATCATCTAGTGAACGTTTAAATATTTCATCACCAGCATTTGTGTAAATAAAATTCTCATTAGCTACTAAAGCTTTTAGTCCTCCACCGTTCTGAGTGGCTGGTAAATAGTTTTCACATTTATAACCTAAATTATGACCATTAGGGACTTTATAGATAGGACCTGGAGAGTTGGGACATGCACCAAAATCATCGAGAATAGTTCCAATATCTCTATGAGTAAGAAAAGCATATCTTCCATTTACTGTTGATGAAATTGATCTGACTTCAATAGG
>JAYENB010000257.1:5054-8496 GCA_034721855.1 Bacteroidota bacterium | reverse complement strand
ACCACCTGTTCCCCCTACAATTAATTTTGACTTATCACAATTAAATGTTATTGTCCACCATTCGGTAAGACTAAAAACTCCAAAAGATTCATTATGCCAAACCATACTACCCGAGGGATCTACTCTTTCTATTTCAGGGGCAGTACCTGATGTAATAAAACTATTACCCATTTCATCAGTAGCGAGTGTTCCAAGCCATACGCTTGCTGTATCCCATGGGGTTGTGTAAGTCCATTGTAAAGTGCCTGTACTGGTATATTTTTTCAGTTCCATGGGGGTTTCTCCGCCTATTACGTAAACATTCCCGCTTTGGTCTGTTTCTACTTCCCATACTGCAGTAGATGTAGTAAAGGCTGGAGATTCAACCCAGGGGTCAATAATTATTTCTTCTGAGCTATTATATTGCTCCAGATAAAACGTTAGAATGTTATCCTCAAATTTAAAGCCGGAAGGAATAATTTGTTCTGAATTTTGATAAAATGCCATGGGTTTATGTTCTAATACATCAGCGAGAGAGGTTTTTATCTCTAATTGTCCAGATTCGTTTAACATCCAACTGATTTGCTCACTTCCAATTTTAGTATGCCCTTTGGAGTATTGCATTTTAATTTGAGAGGGGTCTGCTCCCTGATGTAATATAATAGAGTATTTAAAACCACTTTCAGGATGTATTTCATATACAACATCTATATTATCGTAAAGATTTTTGTATATAAGCTTTTTGTATCCTTTTATATGGTTTTCGTTTTTTACTTCCCTGGTTTCTAAATTTTTAATAGCATAAGAATAATATGCTTGTTCTTCGTCTTCGGCAATGATCTCTACATTGCTATTAGCTCCGAGCCATTTTATTTTAACTAGTTCGCTAATATTTGTTCTCTTAGGACTGTCGTGCGGTTCTTTATCCCTGTCAGGATTTTTGATTATCTTATCAAACCGGTATGTTAAACCTTGTTTTGAATAAAAAACATACGAATCATCATATTGAAGTCCGTATTCAATTTTAGAATTTTTTTGCCAGTTTCTTCCATCAAACTGCCCTTTATTTTTTACAAAAGAAGCAGGAGTTTCAAAACTACTGGAATAATTTTGTTATGAAAATGCAAAAATCGGCAAAATAAACAGTAAAATAGTAATTTTTAAGCGCATAGTTATGTAATTTTTTGTGGGTTCTAAAAATTCATTTTTTTTATTTTTGATTCAAAAAAATTACAGACCCCGTTAAATAATTTTTCTAAATCATTACAATTACAATGTTGCAATTTACAATAATGTGTCCGGTTTAAAAACTCATTAAATTTATACTTCGTTTAATAGCCAAATGTAGGGTAAAAATCATAAAAAACAAATTTTTTTTTTCATTATTTCGATTTTGCATAGAAAATACAATGGCAATACCAGTGTTATACCGATAATCAATTTATTGGAATTATCAATAATCATCAATAATAATATTAAATATTATAAACTTGCCCGGCGATAGACGGGTTTAAACGCAACTTCGTCTTAAAAATAATACCTCAACTTTACATGAAAGCCTATCCTGTCAAATGCAGGCAACTTACTGAATACGGTTCTGCGGTAATTCCCTGACACTTCCAATCCCAGGTTTTCTCCAACATACCATTCATAACTTAGCCCCAGAAACACAGAAGGGATGAACGCCATCTGCGTTTCTTTTGTCACAATCCGATTTTCTGTGATGTACATTATTTTCTGCGAAAAAACCAGGCTCCCCACCATGCCTGCCTGTACCGACAAACAATGATTGCTATTAATCCATACCGGGACAGAAAAAATCAAGGGAATATCCAGGCTCCGGCAGAAATTTTTACAGGCATACACACTATCTTTCGGGATGCTGTCTATGCTGATATTTTCAGTGGTATCAACGTTCCAGTATGAGGAAGAATCCATCACATAAACTGTAAGGGTATCGCCTTCAACCATTTGGTAATACTCATCAATGGTGTCCACCTCATACATCAATGTACTGTCATAAAAATACTGATAACCCGTATCTATCGCATGATAAGGTTTGGGGAAAATAAAATCTTGTTTTAGATATGTGTACTGCAGTCCTGTTTCCACTGACCATGCATCCCAATCAAAACGGATATTTCCGCCCGCAGTAAGACCTGCATACCCGCTAAGTGCTTCCACGTTCTGTTGACGTACCGTTTCCTCCATGTTATCAGGAAAACGCACCGAGGGAAAATCATAACCTGCCAAAAAAGCCACTGAACGAAAAGGCCCAGTGTGTTCTACATACACCGTATCAAAAGCATAAACCGTATCCAGAACCTGCACTGTATCCACTACAGTTTGCTCCACTTCAATGGTCACGGTATCCGGGTTTTCCTGTGCATCTACAGTTCCGCCCCACACAACAAGTAATACCACTAATATAACCCATATCCTGATCACAAACAAAATTGTTTAAATGTTTTCAAATGGTAAAAACAAAGGGAAAGATATAAATTATTTCTATGAGACCAGTCTTAAAAGTCATTTTATACCACAAAGCCGCTAAGGCACAAAGAAATCACAAAGTGAAATTTATTGAATGCCAGCACTTTGCGAAACCTGGTGTCTTTACCGTCATACATTGATACAAATGTGTGGCTTCGTGGGAAATTTTGTGCAACTGACGAACGAAGCAAGTGCAGAGGCAAAGCTGCCATCCTGAGCGTAGCCGAAAGGTTGCTTGTGCTATGCCGAGTGCAGCCAAAATCATAAAAATATAATAAACAATCTGACTGCGTTAAAATTTATGCCTTGCATCTTATTCATTATATTTGTTTTTTGAAAGAAAAGAATTAATAGAAGGCCCCTTAACATTTTTCCCACGAAACATTATATGTTCCATCACTATAAGTAATCTCGATACTAGCACATCTATTTTCTTTAACAAATTTAGCTATTTTTTTAGCACATCTAAATGCAGAACGCTTGTTTGTAATCTGGCATTCTTGTGATGCTTTAATATCTTGGATAATATTTTCTTCTTCATCTTCAGTATTATAGAAAAAAAACATGCCTTCCCAATCAGGACTTTGATTTTCTTCTATTGAAAAAATTGTAATATATTTATCACTTGCTCCGTTTATTTCCATTCCTTTTAATGCACCAATTGAGGTATTAATATAATTGGCAATACTTTTTTCCAAATCGTTAAGTTTAACATATTCATTTGGTAAAATAAATTCTTTTTTGCTAAATTCATTTTGTTCTTGCCTATTACAAGAAAAAGAAAGCAATAACATAATAAACACTGTTAATAATAATGTAATTTTTTTCATAATTGAGTTCTCCTTTTAATTTATGTGGGTTCTAAAAATTATTCACAATATTAATTATTTTTTGTAACCATTCACGATGCCAAAGTTAAACAAAAATTTTGTTTTTTGTTCAGATTTGTGATAATTTATTTAAATATTAA
>JAYENB010000257.1:0-4954 GCA_034721855.1 Bacteroidota bacterium | reverse complement strand
TATTTTCTATAGGCTGAAAAATAATCACATCCTAATACTCCATTAAATTCTTCTCCTAATACTTCTATCAAAACCTTTGAACCTCTTGATTTGTCTATTTTGAACAATACGAATAAATCTGTTTTAAATACCCATGTCCAAAATTTATCCCCATTTTCTTTATGACCTGTTTCATCAATATTTACTTTGCTTGCCAATGGTAAAATTCTCAAAAGTTCTTCATATGGCTTTTCCAGACTATTGCTCACCTTTTGTATGATTTTACTCAGATAACCTCTTGATACTTTTAGGTGGAGTATATCACGAAGATATTTTCTTATGTTGGAGAAAAAAGAATGCAGCACATTTTTCATATATACTACTAAAGCTGTTAGTTTTGCTTTAAATAGTTCTGCTTTTATCACTTCTGGTGGAAACTCGGCATAATGATGTTTTTGACAATGGGGACACCAATATGCGTAAGCTTTATGTTCTTCTATTTGTATTGGAATATCTACTATCTCTGCTTGTTGTATTATTTTAGGCTCTTTTCTTAAATCTATTTCGACTGGATGGCTGCATACAGGGCATTGGTTCAACTCATATTTGTATGTATTATGAATTTTATCTTGTGAAAATGGTTTATGCTCATGTTTAGAATGTCCTTGTTGTCCACCTATTTTTTGATTTCCTTCGTTATTCTTTTTCTGATTTTGTTTCACTATATCACTTGAGGGTGATTTACTGGAATTTTTTGATGTCTTTGACAATTTTGCTATTTTTTCTTTTAATTCCTGATTCTCTTTTATTAACTTATCAATCACGATTTTTAATTCGGAATTTTCTTTTAAAAGTTTTAATATTTCAGCGTCTTTATCCAAAGTGTTTTGTTTTCGTTTTCTCTATGCAAAACACATATTTTTTTCTTAATATTTTTTCGTAATTCAAAAATTATTTTAATATTCTATTGTTAATTACTTTTTTTATTTTTATAAAAAAACTGTGAACGGTTACTATTTTTTTAAAGGTGTTCATGATATCGCTTCGCTAAGTTCATTTTTTTCATTTTGATTTTAAAAAAATCGCAGAACCCATTAAAACGATTTTCTTAAATCATGATAAAAACACCAAAAGTTTTTTTATTATCCGTCTATGCGTTGCTACACCGAACATGTTTTGCTTTTTGTTCTTCTGTCAATGGTTTGTTGCGGTAAAAATTGTATGCACCTAACCCAGATAAACCTCGTAGGTTGAATAACCAACGGGGTAAACTAAAAATCCTAAATCCTAATTTTTAAATACTAAACAAATTCAAATTTTCAAATTTATCAATTACCAAAACATTTTCTTACCAAACTGTTAGGATTTGCTTTGAATTTTGGTTCACCCCGTTAAATAATTTTTCTCCAAAAAATACACGAATATTAGAAGTAAGGTACTAAAAAATTACAAAAAAAAAATGAAAACATTTGCATTAGCGGTGACGTTGTTTTTTACGGTCTTTTTTTATTTCTATGGTTTTATTTATTTCTTTTTTAATGGTATCAATGTGTTGAACACGTTTCTCCCGGACTACGGCATCAATTACCGGAGCGGTATCTTTCTGTTCAGTTTCATTGATGTGTTGGTTCACATTTTCACCATCATCCTGGTTGTTGTCCTGACCTTGTGTTTCATTGGTATTTACTGTATCCATCAGTACATCGTGTTGGTCTGAGCCCTGTTTATCATTATCATTATCATCACAATTTTTTGTGTCAATACTGTGCGTATGCTCCGGTTGCTTATGTTTTCGGGGGGCATCTGATTTGTCGTCAACGGTATTGATGGTTTTTTCCATTTCATCATCCGGCAGATTCCATTCCATATCAAACACATCATTGGAAGATTCGGGTTGATATTTTTGAGTTTCACTGGGCAAACTGGTGCTAAAATATACACTGCCCACAATCAACACAATCAAAGACAGGTAATACACATTAAATGACAAGGGAAAGAAATGCCAAAAACGGTAGTGGGCCGCTTTTTTCAAAAAGGCTGCTTTTGACGCTTTGTTCCCTTCAATTTTTTGACTCTCAATCTGAGATTTCAAAAAATCATCAAAATATGGTTGCATCAATTAAATAAATTTTTTCCATCACCGATCCGCAACCGGAAAGCCGGTTTTCATTCTGTCATTCAACAACCGGCGCATGAAAATACAATTTTTTATTGATATCCTCATCCAGCCTTGATACCCATTTAGCATAATCCTGCTGTTTACGCACCGGCTCATAATCTAAATTATATGGTTTGTCACAATACACAAGGCGGTACAAATTATGCAAAACCATATAATCCATGCCGGCATATTCAAATTGTTTGGCACCGCGCCATGTAGGAGCATCCTGCGGCCAAACAATCCGTGAAGAAGTGCTCCAGTACACACTATAATGCTCTCGTGTAGTATCAGAAAACGGACCGTCAGGAGGGGCTTTTTGCAACACATTGGCAAACCATGTGCTATCTTCTTTCCACATGCTTGTTCCCGGGTGGTAGCGTGTTTTCAGTTTATCCTGATTCAGCAGATAATTTGTCAAAATATAATAACGGTAACGATGTTTCATCCCGATTTCCCGCAGTGAAAAAAACACAGGAGAATGTTGGCCGTGAACATTACCAAAAGCTGCCAGAGAACGCGTTTTGTTATCATCCCAGTTTCGTGGCAAAGCAATCGCTGCACCAAGCGGCAATTTCAGTTCCTTATAATAAACAGTCTGAAAAATCCATTTCAGAAACCCGACATCCGAGTTTTCAAAGGCTAAATCGCTGCGTCCTGAAATCTCTTCGACGGTGCGTGTAAAACCATGAGCATTAACCATAATACCAAGGTCACTGCCGGAACCTTCACGCACGTAATCTCCTGTTACCGGGTTCAATATACACCATCGGGTATTTATTATGCTCATAAACTGATTGGATGACATCCGGCCAATGCTATACCATGGCTTAAATGTAGTTGCCTCCTGATTTTTATCCTGTTGAACCGTGTTAAGAAACCTATGGCTCATATCTTCTGCCCACACCGAAAAATCAATCACATCATGCGTCCAAATGCCTTTGCTTTCCAGATAATCAGGTATCAAATCATTGATGAAATTTACAGGGATATCACCCACATATTCTTTGTCCAAAAAATGTTGCATAACAGCCATGGCTTCCAGGATATGAATAATAACATCCTGGCTGTTGGCCTGTATGGAAATTTCACATTCCTGAAATGCAGACCTGTATTTATTTGTTTTGGATAGATTCTCATTCGGATTTCCCAAATCGAAACCGAAATGCCTGTGATTGGACATCCAAAAACCAAAACTAACATCATCCCTTGTCATAAATCCGTTTATATCTGCCGGATACTTAATATAATTAGACACAGAATCCCCTTTGTACCATATTTTATGCCCCTGGTTTACCCTCAAATTATACTCCGAATACAAATCCAGCCTTTCCAGTGCAAGCATTGCATATACCAATGCTGCAAGCGATTCTTTATATGGTTGGTTATTGCGTTTTAGCAATTCTATTTCAGTGACCAGCAACATGATATAATTGTTAAAATTGCTATTTCCGTCGCTCCAGCTCAGGTGATTGTATCCCCATTTGTCACTAAACCTGTCAACAGCAGGATGATTGACCCCATAATACTCAACATCAGGACTGATTACCACAAATTCATCCTCAAGGCGTTCCCTGTAGTGATTATATTTTCCCATCAAAGCAACATGCGTATCCTGCGCCATGCTGTTAAGGCCGGTTATAATAAACAACAAGCTTATAAAACCTATAATCAATTTATTTTGCATCTACCTGTATAGTTGGTTCTACATCCAATTTTTCCCTGATGAGTTTACGCATTTCCCGTATGCATACATTTACTTTATCCAATGTCCAGTCACCCGGCAACACAACATGAAACGTAAGTTCTTTATGATCACCATAGGTATGCAGATGAAAATGATGGGACAACACATCAAACCCTACGGTTTCATTTACGATGTTTCTCACCTCCTTGATCAATTTTCCATCAGGCTTTTTTCCAAGTATAACATCAATGGTTTTCTGCACAATTTCCCAGGCTGTGTAAACAATCAACACAGAAACGACCATTCCCAAGGCTCCATCTATCCACCATGCGTATTTTTGAAGAACAATACCTGCCAATATCACCAGCGATGATATGGCATCGCTCCTGTGGTGCCATGCATCCGCTTTTAAGGCAAGGGAATCAAGTTTTTTGTATGCATGTAATGCGTACCTGGCCATGCCTTCTTTAACAAGGACAGATACAATCATAGCCACCAACGCCAATGTGCCAAATTCTGCACTCTCCTTTGCGATTAATTTTCCTACAGCTTCTACTCCAAAATTCAGGCCGACCAAAAACAATATCACACCAATGATGACAGAAGCAATTAATCGGAATCTGCCGTGACCATAGGGATGAGTCATATCCGGTGGCTTATTGGCAAATTTGTAGAAAACAAGCAATACGATGGAAGAAACAGAATCACTAAGGGTATGCCAGGCATCAGCCATCAACGCCACACTGCCACTGACAATCCCTGCCCACAATTTCAATGCAAACAAAAACACATTTCCGATGATCGCAAGCCATCCGGCAAACATTGCTTTCTTGTATGACTTTTTCTTTGTCATTTGCCAGCTAAATTAGGAAAAATCCATCAAACACATGAACGTTTAAATAAATCCTAAATTCTAATACCCAACCTGGACAAGCCAGAACCAAAAAGTAACTTTTGATCATTTGAATAATTGTTAAATTGTTAAATTGTTAAATTGTTCTATTGTTCTACTGTTCTATTGTTCTATTGTTCTACTGTTCTACTGTTCTATTGTTCTAATGTTCTGCCAAAATATGTCACAAAATAAAATCTAAGATATTAAATACTAAACAAATTCAAATGATGAAAAA
>JAYENB010000256.1:0-1957 GCA_034721855.1 Bacteroidota bacterium | reverse complement strand
TTAATGAAAATAATTGAATAATCAATGAGTGTATCTGCCCCCCTGTTAATCGGTTGACTGTCAATAGTTTCTCATTGATTTTCATCATCTTTTTGTATGAAAATTGAAGGCGTTTTGGTAATCGGTTACGTTTCCCTGCTTCTTTCAAAATGTGATCTTCCAAATGTGAGACAAAAGCATTGTAACTCTTGCCTGTAATCATTGTAGTTAGTCCATACTCTTTAGAAACTGTGAATGTATGATTTATTGCCTCTTCCTTAGTCAGCCCTCTGCCGGTTAGATACAAGTATCTTTTTGCAATTTTCATATATTCTTTGTAATTGTTTTCAAACAGAATTATAAGATTTACATTTGCTGTTCGTGCGTTCCTGCTGCAATTGTCTGTACCGTAACGTTGTTTGATTTGTTTCTTAAGGTTTTTATCATCAACATTGAAAAACAACTCTTCAAAAAATGCTCTATCATCGCTTTGCAGGTGTTCATATAGTTCATTTTCAGCCTTCAACCTTTTCAGTTTTGCCGCTTGCTTTGTGATTTTGATGTTTGCAATTTCGGTTTCTGACAATGTTGTGTTTTCTGTATCCTGATCCTGCACTTCAATTTTCAAATTATAATTCTCTTCCAGTTCTTTGAAATATAGTTCGTTATCAAAATTATTATATTGTTCTTTTCTTACATGGTAAATAAAGGCAAACCAATTTGAATAAAGTTGCCCGTCCTTTTCAAGCAAATAATCATCAATACTTAAGCTGTTATTTCGTAAATGAATATCGATGCTATCTGCTGTTACGGGTTTTTTGCGTAATGCTTTCACAATTGAATTAAAATACGTGTCTAAATTGTCAAACTCATTCTGTGTGTTAACGTATTTTAATCTCTTTTGTTTTTTCGGATAGTGCCTGTATATAGTGAATTTTGTATTGTGTTCCTGCCAGTCCCTAAATCGTCCTATAAATTGCCTAAAATTGTCAGGGTTGCTGTAAAACTGATTATCAATATACACAACTTCATCTATGTTATCTTTAATGTTGATTCCATCGCTCAAAATCGCTGTAGTCAGTACTAATCGGACGTCTTGTCTAAACTTACTATTTTCAACGAGGAAACTGTAATCGTTGCCCTGTTTGATTTTCTCGTTTGAGTAAAATAATGCGATTTCGTCCCTCTTATAATTCAAATTGCTGGTTGCATAGTCTGTTATCTCTTTCAACGTGTCAATGCTGTTGATCTGCATTACAGTCCGTTTTGCCCTGCTTTGCTTCAGGTGCTGTATAGCTGTATTTAGCGGGGTTTTGTTTATTCTTTTTGCATATACAGTTTCTGGGACGTGCTGCCGATCGTTGATCCTAATAAAAAAAGTATTAAAGTTTTTCAGCAAATTGTGCGGGGTTGCTGTTAGTAATACAATGTGCTTGCCTGCCCTGATTGCTTCACTTATAATTGTTTGTAATTCGTTCAACACTTCACCCTTATACCCGTAGTCTGTGAATAGATGATGCACTTCATCAATAACTATTGTATCAAAATGTTGCCAAACATGTTTTAGTTGCTCAAATGTTGTTGCGGCTTTTTCGCTTTCTACCGCATCAATAAATTCGTCTTCTCCACTCTCACCGGTTAACGCTGCTATATTATATGTTTCACCGATCTGTTTTACAGTAACTGTGAGTGGTTCTGCAATTACTACTTTACCTAAGTTTCTTATTTGTTTTACAAATTTGTAAGTTTTGCCAGCGCCCGTGGGTGCTTGGATCAAGGTGATGGCATGATTTTTTACATTGTCTTCAATTTTTTCAATCAAATTTGGATCATCATTACTAAGGTGTATATCATATTTCACGGCTTCTACTTCAGGGCGCCGGTATTCATTACTGATAGTTAGCCCGGCTTCTCTAAACTTGTGAAATAATGTTGCAAGGGTAATGAGTCGTGATGAAGTGCTACCCTTCAGGCACTT
>JAYENB010000255.1:8115-10028 GCA_034721855.1 Bacteroidota bacterium | reverse complement strand
GACTGGGTGCATTTGCCTTATGAATTTCTGGCAAAAATCTCCAGTAAAATCATCAACCGTGTGAAAGGTGTCAACCGTGTGGTGTACGACATCAGCTCCAAACCACCGGCAACGATAGAGTGGGAGTAATAAAGCAGGGCTGAAAATCACCGAAAAAATCAATTTGCTAAACTAATGGCTTGTCGAAACAAGCGGCGTCAAAATAAAGATATTGGATATTATGGATAAACACTATTTAATTTTGAAATAGAAATGCTTTAACCAATAGTTATATATTGGGTCTAAGATGGTAATTGAATTATCAAACAAATCTACAATTTCTTTATTTTCGAGACTGGATTTTATTCTGGAAACATTTGCCGATGTGCCAAGATTATACTTTTCAATAACATCTTTTGAACTTAAATGTGTTTCACCGGAAATTAAGGCTTTTAAAAAATTGACCTGAGTATTACTTAAATCATCTGTGATTTTTTGAAACAAATAGTCTAATTGCAATATCAAGCTCTCATGTGCATTTATTACAATTTCTTCGGTGCATTCAATTGAAGTTCTTAACCAAACAAGTTGAGCCAGTTGTTGCACATAATAAGGATGACATTCAGCCATGTCAATAATCATTTCAGCAAGATTTTTGTCGATCTTTTTGCCTGTATCTTTAAATCGCTTAATAACAAACTTACGAAGTGCAGTTTTTTCAATTTTTTGTAAAAACAAAATATCCCCAAATTTATAAAACGGCATTAATGATGACGTAAATACATGCATTAACATGTGCCGCTTACTGCCATATAAGCAGTAAGTTGTGTTTTTATGTTTCTGCCAGTTAGACCTGAGTTTCTTCTGTATAGCCAACGAATCTCCAAAACTTGAAATGTTCTGAAACTCATCTATACAGATGACAAACTTGAAGTTTTTATCTTTTGCGATGTTGTCTGCTAAATTAAGAATTTCATCGGGATTCTTTTTGACCTCATCCCAGTTAAAGCTAATACTAAACTCATTGTTTGATTCGGGACTAAATGATAAATTCGGGACCATTCTACCCAGGAATTTACCAGCTTTTTCAATAATCTCTTCAATTTTTGTATTCGATTGTTGCAATACATTTTTTGCAAGCAAAGTATAGAACTCCTCTTCTGAACGAACATTAAATAAATCAATGAAAACAAACCTTAGTTTTTTGTCTTTCTTTCTGGCTAGTTTAGCAGATTTTACAACCAATGATGATTTCCCCCAGCGTCTTGGAGAAATTAAGATAGTATTTATTCCTGATGTGAAATTTGTAGTTAGCCTTAATGACTCATTTTCCCTGTTTGTGAAATTTGAATCGTAAGCAATTTTCCCAAATGTAAATGGTGTTGTCATGATTAAAGATTTGTGCAAAAATACAAACAAAAATGTAACTAACAAAAAAATAACAAACAAAAATGTAACATACAAAAATGTTAGTAATGTTTTATTTGGATAATAAATCTGTGGTATTGAGATACTTCGAAATGCATGCCAGACTTCTGGCTGGCAACATATCCCGGCTCAAAATCCTCCGGCTCCTGTCCCGCTAGTCGAGTTACCGTACTGTCCCGGCAGGCGATGTGCTGCGCTGTATTGCGATGTAGTGAGCCTGTCCCGTTAGGGACAGAATGTCGGTAACCCCAGACAAGGCATGCAGTCCGGTGGTAGTGCAAACCCACCCCGGTAGCTTTTGGCATGTGTTTTTGCAGCGAAGCAAGCAAAAATCCATGCCAAAAGCGGTATTATCAGCATCCCGCGTGAGGGATAGAAGCGGTACCCCACAGCCGACGTCAGGAGGCGAGGAGTATTAGCGGATAGCCCGACCCCCGGAGGTACGGAGGGGGGCACGCCCTAAAAAGAAATAACAAACAACAAATAACAAACCTTGAACTTCGAAC
>JAYENB010000255.1:0-8015 GCA_034721855.1 Bacteroidota bacterium | reverse complement strand
CGGTACCCCACAGCCGACGTCAGGAGGCGAGGAGTATTAGCGGATAGCCCGACCCCCGGAGGTACGGAGGGGGGCACGCCCTAAAAAGAAATAACAAACAACAAATAACAAACCTTGAACTTCGAACTTCGAACCTTGAACCTTGAACCTTGAACCTTGAACCTCGAACCTTGAACTTCAAACTTTCCAACCTCAAACCTTCAAACCTTTTTCTTTACCTTTGAAGCATGCAAAATTCCCAAAAATATGATGTAGTGATTGCCGGTGCCGGAGCTTCTGGGTTAGTGGCCGCTATACGGGCTGCCGAAAGCGGGGCTTCTGTACTGGTGGTAGAAAAAATGCACAAGCCAGGACGCAAAATCCGCATTACCGGCAAAGGCCGCTGCAACATTACCAACAGTGAGGAACTGGAAGATTTTATCAAAAAAGTATATCCAAATGGAAAATTCCTGTACTCTGCGTTCCATGAGTTTTACACCTGGGACATCATTGCCCTGCTGGAAGCATGCGGCGTGAGTTGCAAAATTGAGCGTGGCGGACGGTATTATCCCGAATCCGATAAAGGTGCCGATGTTGCCAACGCATTATTTAAAAAGGCGAAATCATTGGGCGTGATTTTTATGTTTGAAACTGCGCTGAAAAAAATAAGTATAACAAATGGCCGCCTGTCATCAGTGCTGGTGAGTTCAGATGCGGGGGAACAAGAGCTGAGTTGCAGCAAATGCATTCTTTGCACCGGCGGAAAATCCTACCCGGCCACAGGTTCTACAGGTGATGGTTACAGGCTGGCAGAACAAGCCGGACATGAAATTATAAACCCACTGCCAGCCCTGGTTGCTCTACAGACAGACAGTCCGCATTTGCCCCTGTTGGTAGGACTGAAGCTGAAAAACGTCATGGCTGTGTTGCAGGTGGATGGAAAACCCGTTGGTGAAGAATTTGGGGAACTTTATTTCACTGACAGGGGGCTGGATGGGCCTGTTGTGTTAAGCCTGAGCCGTTTTGCAGCCACTGCCCTGAATAAGGGAATGAATTGTGAGATTTCCCTGGATATGAAGCCCGCCTTAGATGATGATAAGCTGGACCATCGATTACAGCGCGACATGAATGAAAACGGGAAGAAGAACCTCAAAAATCTGTTTAAATCATGGCTGCCATCACAAATGATACCTGTGTTTTTTGATATCCTTGACATAAACCCCGACAAACCCGCCCACCAGGTTTCCGGCTCTGAACGGCATGCCATCCGCAAGCTGATGAAAGATTTCCGTTTTAAACTTACCGGAACCGGACCATGGGAAGAGGCTGTCATAACAGCCGGAGGAATCAATACCGATGAAGTCAATCCCAAAACCCTGGAATCAAAAAAACTCAAAGGATTGTATTTTGCCGGCGAAATCCTCAATCTCGATGCTGAAACCGGGGGATATAACCTGCAAATTGCCTGGAGCACCGGTTGGTTGGCGGGGAAATACCGGAAATAGCATTAAAAGAAGCCATTATCAACGCTCTCTCGCATCGAGATTATTATGATAAAGGAGGTCGCATTTTAATTGAACTTTTTGATGATCGTTTAGAAATCACTAATCCCGGAGGTCTGGTAAGCGCCATCCGTCCTAATGAGTTTGGTACCAAAAGCTCCAGTAGAAATCCATTGATTTTTGGACTGTTTGAACGCATCCACATGGTTGAACAGGTAGGATCAGGAATCAACAGAATAAAGACTGCACTTTCAACATCCGGATTACCCAAACCAGATTTCAAAATCGAGGGCATGTTTAGTATCGTTTTTTATCGAACTGTGAAGAAAACTAGGGAGAAAACTAGGGAGAAAATAATTGATTTGATAAATCAAGACAAACAGATTACTACTGAAATCATAGCTAAAAACATTGGCATTACAATTAAAGGAGTCGAATATCATTTATCTAATTTGAAAAAAGATAAAATATTAAAACGTATTGGTCCCGATAAAGGTGGTTATTGGGTTATTGATAAAAGGAATAATAAATAATCAAAAAAACTCAAAGGCCTGTACTTTGCCGGCAAAATGCTCAACCTCGATGCTGAAACCGGGGGGTATAACCTGCAAATTGCCTGGAGCACCGGATGGTTGGCGGGCTGTTTTTAAGCATTTGCAATGGTTTTGTCATGTTTGCATCTCATGATCTGTTGAAAAACGCTGAATAAAACCAACAATTTTCACCAATCCGCTAAATTAAATTACCTGGGAAATAAAAATTATTTGCTTATTGCCCGGGAACAAAAATCAAGCACATCTTTCCATACCATGCTTTTCCCTTTCTCATTCAGCACTTCGTGGCGCATGTTAGGATAAAGCATCATTTCCGGTTTTAATCCATATTTTTCAAACAAGGCTTTTACTTTTTTCACCCCTTTGCCAAAATTCCCAATGGGGTCATCCTGTCCTGAAATCAAAAATACCGTAAGGTTGGGATGCATTTTTTTCAGGTTTTTCTTTTTGTGAATGACATTAATCCCATATAGCAGGTCCCGGTAAAAACCGCTGCTGGCAACAAACCCGCATAGATCGTCGTTGTTGTAGGCTTTTAGTACATTTTCGTCCGAACAGAGCCATGCATTTTTTGAGGTTTCATCTGCAAATTTCTTGTTGTAAGCATCAAAACTCAGGGCATGCAGGAGCCCGGCTTTGTCCTGTGGGTCTTTAAAATACAAACTCAAATTTGCTAACATAAATCCGCCAACCCGCATCAGCAGGTTATAATATCCTGTTCCGGACAGAATCCAGCGGTCAGCTACATCAGGTTTGATTATCATCAGGTGTCTGGCCAGAAAACTGCCCATACTGTGTCCCAGTATGATAACGGGAACATGATAGCGTGTATGTAAATGGTTGTTAAAATAAATGATGTCACGCACCACATTGTTCCATCCTTGTTTTTCATCAAAAAAACCCACTTTCCCCGCTTTTTCACCTGTGACACCATGGCCGGGATGGTCGTTAGCTGCCACCACAAACCCCTGGTCAGACATATATGCTGCAAATTCTGCATATCGAGCGGAATGTTCAGCCATGCCGTGGATAATTTGTAACACTGCCTTTGGTTTTGTGTCGGGCTCCCATATGCGGTAAAAAACATGTTGCCCGGTGGCTGATGGAAATTGTCCCTGTTGTTCCTTCATCAATTGAAATGTTTATCAAAATCGTTAAGTTCAAAATCATCTTTCAACTGGCGTATTTCTTCAAGCAGGGCAGGCGGCACAGGCACTCCATGAGCACTGCGTTCCTGGTAATTTAAATGTTCTTTTTCACCGGCTGTATAGATATGTTTTTCACCCGGCATTTTCTTTGAACTGCGTATGGAACGCAATATGTCACCAGTTATACGTTTGAATGATTTTATTGTTGTAAAAGCTTCAACATTGATGGCAATAAAAAAGTGGCCCAACCTGTACGGCACTTTTTCACCTGCTCGGAAACCGGATAAGGCATGCAGAAATTGGCCTCCCTGCAATGCTGCTGATAAAATCTCAACTACGGTAGCGTATCCATAGCCTTTATAACCGCCGCCATTTTCACCCGGACCACCAAGAGGAGTGAGTGCTGCTTCTTTTTTCACCAGGGCATCTAATGCTTCTTTGGGGTTGGTGATAAATTTTCCTTCCCGGTTGATGACCCATCCTTCAGGCAATTGTTTGCCGTGTTTCTCATAATATTCAAATTTACCGCGTTGGGAAACAGAGGTAGCACAATCCAGGAAAAACGGAAAATCCTCATCACTCGGCATCACAAATGTCAGCGGATTGGTACCAAGCATGTTTTCAATGCCGAATGTCGGTGCAATTGAGGGCCTGGCATTGGTTCCCGTTATGCCTATCATGTTTTCTTTTTCTGCCATGAGGCCGTAATATCCGGCTATGCCATAATGGGATGAATGCCGTACTGATACCATGCCAAGTCCGTGGTGTTTGGCTTTGTCTATTGCCATCTCCATGGCTTTTTTACTGATGACATGTCCCATCCCGTTATTGCCGTCCAGAACGGCCGTGGCGCCAAATTCTTTTACCACCTCAACATCAGTTTCCGGGTTCAATATACCATCATCTATTCTGTCTAAGTATATTGGTTTCAAACGGTTGATTCCATGCGAATCAATCCCCAGTTTATCTGCTGTTATCAATACATCTGCAACAATTGCAGCATCTGCTTCCGGTACCCCTTTTTTCATCAGGCACTTCCGCATAAAATCTTCCAGTACATCAAAAGGTATGTGTTTCATGTGTTTTAAATTTTATGTAAATGTAATGATTAATAGGTGGGAAAACAACAAATTCTACGCGTGTGTTTTATTGTTATGTGAGCTGATTCAAAATAAACATAGAACAACCGGAATAAATATTTACTCCCTTATTTTCAACCTGCGGATTTAAGGTTTTAATTGTCTGAACATTTTGGTTATATTTGTGTTAGATAATGAACGTTAATGTATTTACGAAATCATTGTACAATAATCACAAAAAATATTGCTTATGTCTCGTTATTTAGTAGCGTCATCGGGAAACAATTTGGATGCGAAAGTATCCGGAAGATTTGGACATGCCAAATATTATATTGTAGTTGACCCGCAAATCATGAAATATGAAGTTTATCCAGGTATTGATAAGGATGAAGAAAGGGAGTGCATTGAGCGTTTCATGCAGCATGGTATTGATAAGGTGCTCGTTGGTAACGTTGGGCCTTCTGCATTTGATGATATAACCGCAAAAGGATTGAAAATATACCTTTGCCGTAAAATGCTTGTTAAAGAAGCGGTACAGAAGGTGTATAAAGAAGAGATTCCGCAAATGCAGTCACCGACATTAGAAGATAGTATTCACTCAGCCCGTAAAGCCAAAGATGATGATAATTACGGAGGTGAAGGCCGCGGTAGAGGCGGTGGACGTGGATTAGGAAGAGGTATGGGTGAAGGTCAAGGTAGAAGTGCCGGTGGTGGCCGTGGTTTGGGCAGAGGCACAGGAAAAGGACGAGGAAAAGGTTCTGGAAGAGGACAGGGAAGAAACAATTGGTTCTAAATTCATGGTTTTCGATGAAGGTAAATTATACTTATGATGACAAAAGCAGACAATATAGACGGCAGAAAAAGATTGTATCTTGAATCAAGGGTGGAATTATCTTCCTTTGGACTCAAGTATTAAATATGCTTACGATTTTATCAAAAGGGACTGTAAACGGTTTTTATCGGATTATCATTTTGGTCATCATGTTGAAATCCCCCTGGTTTGGAAATATGTTCGATTACTCAAAGCTGAAAAAGCGGATATGTTTATGCAACAAGATAAAGTGGCAGACCCTTAATTAGAGTCTGTCAATAAAGTCAGTGTCTGATTCATAATGTTCAAGATCAAGGCGTGTGATAATTTTAAACCGCAGCATACTAACGTATTCGAGGATTTAAAATTTGAGTTACAACGAAGATATTGGACATTATGGACAAACACTGATTAATTTCCTCATACATAAATTGTGAATTACTCTGTTCATTACTTTCTGAAAAACTTATTTTCAGGGTGGTATTTATCATTATCTTTGATGCATTAATTGTTTGTAAATTATAGTTATATCTTTGATTATGAGCCCAAAGAAAAAAAAGATATTTGTCTTGGATACCAATGTTTTACTCCATGATTTTAATTCTATTTTTAAGTTCCAGGAAAATGATATTGTGTTGCCCATTGTGGTGCTTGAAGAATTAGACCATTTCAAAAAAGGCAATGACCTGATTAATTTTCATGCCCGTGAATTTACCCGGGTACTGGATGATTTGAGTGGTGATAAAGAAACTACAGGGGGGATTGAATTGGGAGATGGCCTTGGTAAACTTTATATTGAAACGGGGAAACCATTTTCCTCAAACCTGATCAACAGTTTTCCTGAACATGTGCCTGATCATCGTATTCTTGCCATTGCAGAATACCTTAAAGAAAAGAAAAAAAACCACCAGGTAATATTGGTAACCAAGGACATAAATTTGAGGATGAAAGCCAAGTCACTTGGGTTGAAAGCACAGGATTACCAAAACGATAAAGTGACTGATATTGATTTGATTCAGTCTGCTTCCCTTATCCGGAGCAAAATCCCTCCTGCATTGATTGGACGTCTCTATGATGAACCGGAAGGGGTCCCTTTTGATGATTTTGGCTTTGATGATACGTTTTATCCCCATCAGTATTTCATCATGAAAAACGGCTCACAATCTGCGCTGGCCCATTATGATGTGGATAAAAATGTCATTGAACGGGTAGAAAAACGGCATGCTTACGGTATAGAACCCCGCAATGCAGAACAGGCTTTTTCAATGGATGCCCTGATGAGGCCTGAAATACAGCTCGTGGCGTTGACAGGGAAGGCAGGTACCGGAAAAACATTGCTTTCACTCGCAGCAGCTTTAGCCCAGCGCCGGGATTATCAACAAATATACCTTGCCAGACCCATCGTTGCACTGTCAAATCGGGATTTGGGGTACCTGCCGGGTGATGCACAGGAAAAAATAGGACCGTACATGGCACCTTTGTTTGATAACCTGGCTGTCATCAAACATAATTTTAGCCCCACAAGCCAGGATTTTCAGCGCATTGATGATATGCTTAAAAATGAGAAGCTGGTCATTGAACCTTTGGCTTATATCAGGGGACGCAGTTTGTCACATGTGTTTTTCATTGTGGATGAAGCACAAAACCTGACACCCCATGAAGTAAAAACCATCATCACACGGGCAGGTGAGGGAACGAAAATAATATTTACCGGTGACATCCAGCAGATTGACTCTCCATACCTTGACCTCAAATCAAACGGCTTGTCATATCTCGCTGAAAAAATGCGCGGGCAAAACGTGTTTGCACATATTAATCTTGTTAAGGGAGAGCGTTCCCCGCTGGCAGAACTTGCTTCAGACCTTTTGTAAATGTAAGTATTCAGGTGCATTGGGAACGATTGTACGATAGCACGATGGCACGACAGGGAGATGGCGTGATGGCATGATAAGGAAAAATAATCAGAACAAAAAAAATAAAGGTATATCCCTTGTAATCTCGTGCATTCGTTCAATCGTGCTCTCGTGCTTTCGTGCTATCTTTCAGTCGTGCTATCATGCTTTCGTGTAATCGTGCTTTCGTCCAATCTTGATAGTCCGTTAAATTTTATAACTTTGCGTCTTTCCGTCTTTGCGGTGAGGAGCTACTTTTGTTGATACTGATTAGTACTTGTAAATTATGGAGAACAAGCTCGCGGTAGTCATATTGAATTGGAACGGACAGCATTTCCTGGAAAAATTTTTACCCGGGGTAGTGGAGCATTCAACAATGCAAGGAGTGAATGTTGTGGTGGCTGATAACGCTTCTGATGATGATTCGGTTGACTGGGTGAACAAACATTTCGGAGAAAAAGTCAGTATCCTGGAATTTTCAAAAAATCACGGTTTTGCCGGCGGGTATAACCGTGTTTTTCAGCAACTGAAACATGAATACATTTGTCTGCTCAATTCCGATGTGGAAATAAAACACCCATGGATTGAACCTGCGCTGGATTATTTGGAAAACAATGATGATGTAGGCGTTGTATGTGCCAAGCTTTTAGACCAGCAAAACCCAGATTATTTTGAATACGCCAGTGCTGCCGGAGGTTATATTGATAAATACGGGTACCCGTTTTGCCGGGGACGTATTTTTGAGCATGTTGAAAAAGACCACGGGCAGTACGATGAAATTCATGATGTGTTATGGGGTGCCGGTGCAGCCCTTTTTTTCCGGCGTGATTTGTGGAATGCGCACGATGGCCTGGATGAGGACTTTTTTGCCCACATGGAAGAAATTGACTTGTGCTGGCGTATAAAAAACAGCGGAAAACGGGTGGTGTGTGTGCCGCAATCCGTTGTGTACCACGTGGGAGGGGGAACATTGCCCAAAAATGAACCGCGAAAAACATTTTTGAATTTCAGAAACAACCTGTGGATGTTGCAAAAAAACCTGCCCCCAAA
>JAYENB010000254.1:7958-10031 GCA_034721855.1 Bacteroidota bacterium | reverse complement strand
GGTTTCTATACGCTGATAAATAATATCAACTTTTGATTTTACTTCAGGCGGGGTTAATAATTCTGCAATTTTTGTTGATATCTGTTCGGGGGTAAAAGTTTTGTAAATTCGCCGCACATGGTTTACCATCTCTTCTTTTGGGAGGTTTTCCTGTGCTTTGCAATCCTTATATACTTCATCAATGAGCTTTTCATTGTTGTTGTCTTTAAGCAGAGCGATGGCAGCCTGAAATGCTACAAAATCATTAAGTCGTACCATATCAATACCGTAACAATCGGGATACCTGATTTGTGGGGCAGAGGATACAATGATGATTTTTTTGGCTTCGAGCCTGTCAAGAATACGGAGAATGCTTTGTTTTAGTGTGGTGCCGCGCACAATGCTGTCATCAATAATTACGAGGGTATCTTTTTTCCTATTTACGGTACCGTAAGTGATGTCATACACATGTTCCACCATATTTTTGCGTCCTTCATCCTGGGCAATGAATGTGCGGAGCTTTACATCTTTTATGGCAATTTTTTCAGTGCGGGGACGCTTGGCAAGCAGGGTTGCCATATCATCCTCTGTCATAGGACTATCATGGTTACGCAGGGCTTTGATTTTCTCATTAATAAGCATGTTTTCCATGCCTTTAAGCAGACCGTAAAAAGCGGTTTCAGCCGTGTTGGGGATATACGAAAACACCGTATTGTCAAAATCATAATCAATGGCTTCCAGTACCTGATCTACCAATCCTTCGCCGAGTTTTTTCCGTTCGTTATAGATGTCTTTATCGGAGCCTCTGCTGAAATATATCCGTTCAAAGGAACATGAACGTTTTTTCTGCGGAATGCGTATCATGTGATTTTCTAATGAGCCATCGGCTTTCACTATCATAGCAGTACCTGGTTTCAGTTCGTGAACGTCATTTGCTTTTACGTTCATAACGGTTTGTATCACCGGTCGCTCTGAAGCACCCACAACAATTTCCTCGTCCTCATAATAAAATGCCGGACGTATTCCCCATGGGTCGCGGGTAATGAATGAATCACCATGTCCGACAACGCCTTCTATTACATAACCACCATCCCAGTTTTCAGCGGCTTTTTGCAGGACGTTTGCTATGTTGAGTTTCCGTGGCATGAGATCGGAAATCTTTCGATTGCTGATGCCATCATTTTTCATTTCCCTGAATAAGGTTTGATTGGCTTCGTCAAGATGTAAGCCAATCATTTCAAGCATAGTAACGGTGTCGCTATAATCTTTTGGGTGTTGACCGTAGTCAATCAGGTTTTGAAACAGTTCTTCCACATTGGTTAAATTAAAATTGCCTGCCAGCATCAGTGAGCGGCTTTTCCAATTGTTCAACCGAATTACAGGATGAAGCTGCTTGATGTCATTTTTCCCGAAAGTACCATACCTGAGATGCCCCATGTAGATGTCTCCTACAAAGGGCAAGTTTTTATAGGCATAATCCGGATTGACTTTTTTCCCGTTTAGTATCTTTGTTTGTTGTTGATATATCTGGTCAAACACATCTTTAATGGGCGTTTCAGCATTTGAGCGAACCCTGTTAATATATTTATTTCCCGGGGGGATGTTGTTTTTCATGCTCAACACACCGGCACCATCCTGCCCGCGATTGTGTTGTTTTTCCATCAACAGGTACATTTTTTCAAGCCCGTAATTATAGCTTCCATACTTTTTTTGATAGTAGGATAGTGGCTTTCTCAATCTTATGAAAGCAATACCACATTCATGTTTGATCTGTTCGCTCATGTTTAGATACTTTGACACAAATGTAAGTGTATTTTTTCAAAAAAAAAGCGTGGTAACTAATCAGTATCAGCAAAAGAGCACCTCACCGCAAAGTCACGATAGCACGATAGCACGAATTAAAGATTGCATGAGATTTCAAGTGATATACCTATATTTTTTTCCTGAGTTCTGAATATTTCTCCTTATCATGCCATCACCCCATCGCCAGCTCGCCAACTCGCTCCATTGTGAATTCATGCTGTCGTAACATCGTCCCATCGCCCTATCGTGCAATCTCGCTATCATCATTTCTTTGCGTATCAGCGGTAACAG
>JAYENB010000254.1:5334-7858 GCA_034721855.1 Bacteroidota bacterium | reverse complement strand
CAATTCAGCAGGCAATGTTCACAAAGCACTTCATCTCCCCTCAGGCGTTTGGATACAAGGTTTTCAACACGGTTGCGCAGAGGAGTAATATCAATTTTTCTGACCACCTCATTGGCAAAAGCAAACATCATCATAAAACGTGCTTCGGCTTTATCAATGCCACGTGTACGGAGATAAAACATAGCTTCTTCATCGAGTTGGCCAATGGTGGCACCATGGGAACATTTGACATCGTCAGCGTATATTTCCAATTGAGGTTTTGTTCGCATTTTGGATGTGTCTGTCAGGCAGATGTTGTTGTTGGTCTGATAAGCAACAGTGCGTTGCGCATCTTTTTGAACAAGCACACGCCCGCTGAATGCACCGCTTGAATTCTCATCAAGAATTGATTTAAAAAAAGCATTGCTTGTGCAATCCGGCACAGCATGATCAACATGTACGTAATTATCCATGTGTTGTTGCCTGTCAGATAAGGTAAGGCCAAAAATATTGCTGTTTGCATGCGGGCCATTTAACGTAGCATAAATATTATTCCGGATGCTACCGCTGTGCAGTGAAAAAGCAAAGGACAACAGTTCTGATCCTGCTTCCTGGTGTACTGCCATGTGATTGAAGATATTGTTCCCGTCCGGTTCATTTTGAAGGTTGTATATCTGTAATCCTGAATTTTTCCCGACATACAGTTCTGATGCAAGATGAGAAACTGTTTTTGCGTTGTTGAGGCTATGGTCACACAAAACAAGTTTCAGAGATGCATTTTCACCTACAACAAACAAATTGCGCTGAAACAATTCCTTTTCGTAAAAACCATGAGCCAGGTTTACAATTTGGATGGGTTTGGGTACATGGACGTTGTCAGGGACATGAATAAATACACCATCATTCGCCAGCATGGTATTCAGTGCTGCCCAGCCATCACCGCGCTTCTTGAGATACCGGTTGAAATGTTCTGAAACCAGTGTAGGGTACTTATGGAATGCTTCCTGCATGCTGCATACAATAACAGATTCAGGCAAACTTCCGTTATGAGTGCTGTCATAATAAAAGCCGTTGGATAACAATATCAGTTCAGTATCAAGGTCTTCCACTTCGCAACGGAAAAAGGCGTTGAGGTCGGTATCAACATCCGGTTTTTGGAGTACCATCTTGTATTCTTTGTCAAATACGGCATCAAAATTAATGTAACGGTATCTTTCATCAGTTTTATCCGGCAGTTCATGTGTTTTCATGAATTCGAAAGCACCTTCTTTTTCTTTCCTGACGGCTTCCGGAAAGATACTGATGTTGGAATTTTTTGCTTTGGTGTATGCCTCGGTATATTTTTGGGGTTGCATGTTTACAAGGGTTTAATCCAATTCATTTTTAATCCAGTCATAGCCTTTTTCTTCAAGTTCAAGTGCCAGGGTTTTATCACCGGTTTTAACCAGTTTGCCGTCATACAGCACATGCACAACATCCGGTATAATGTAATCCAAAAGTCGTTGATAATGCGTAATAACAATCGAGGAGGTATCTTTGGATTTCAAGCCATTGACACCATTGGCAACAATCCTGAGGGCATCAATATCCAGGCCTGAGTCAGTTTCATCAAGAATGGAAAGCCTGGGTTCAAGCATGGCCATCTGGAAAATCTCATTTTTCTTTTTTTCTCCTCCTGAAAATCCTTCATTTACTGAGCGGTTTGTCAGGGCTGTATCCAGTTCAATCAGGGATTTGCGTTCGCGCATAAATTTCAAAAAATCCGCCGATGAGAGGACTTTTTTGCCCTGGTATTCACGGATTTGATTTACGGCTGTTTTCATAAAATTGGTCATGCTGACGCCCGGAATTTCTACCGGATATTGAAAGCTAAGAAAAAGTCCTTTGCGTGCCAGCTCTTCCGGTTCCATTTCCAGAAGGTTTTGGCCAAGAAATTCGACATCTCCCTGGGTTACATTAAATAAATCGCGTCCGGTAAGTATGGAAGCCAACGTAGATTTTCCGCTTCCGTTTGGGCCCATGATGGCATGAATTTCACCCGGTTTAACTTCAAGGTTAATCCCTTTCAGGATTTCTTTCCCTTCAATTTCCGCGTGTAAATTTTTGACTTTTAGCATTGTATTTTGTGTTTAATTAAAGTATAAAATTATAACATTTTTTATAAACCTTAAAATTATCTATTATGAAAAAACAAAAATTATTAACAGATATTTATGGAATTGCTGATAAAAACCATATAATTTATGCCTACATTTCATACCAAGTTGCGTTCAATCCTGTCTGTCGCCAGGCAAGCTTACAATATTAAAAATATTTATTTGAATTTTGCTATTCTTTAACAATCTATATTTAAGCATAATGCCGATTGATGTTCAATGTAATTTGCATAATTTTGGCTGTATTTCGATGCTTCGACGCAGCTCAGCACATCGCTTCGCTCACTTCGATAAACTCAGTGCAGCGCAATACGGCGCACTCGGCATAGCTCAAGTAACCCTTCGGCTCCGCTCAGGGCGGCGGCTTGGCTCTGCCCTCGTTGGCACAA
>JAYENB010000254.1:0-5234 GCA_034721855.1 Bacteroidota bacterium | reverse complement strand
GAAGACGGAGAGCGAAGACGGGATTGAACACATATCGGTATGAAAATTCATAATGGCCAATATAACACAAAGAGATTAATATGATTATCTTTGTACAAAAGAAGAAAAATTATGAAAACAGGTGCATTCAATCTTTATCTGGACTTCAGACAAATTCTAGACTTAGTCAGACAACTTCCGATAAATGAGAAGATTAAGCTAACAAGGGAGTTGGAGAAAGAAGTCAAGGGAAATAAACTTGCGGAATTACTGACGGCATTTCAAACAGATGAATTGTCGGAGGAAACTATAAATGAGGAAGTTGAAGCTGTCAGAAAAGGCATATATAAAAAAAAGAAAACCGATTAGAGTTGTAGTTGACACCTATCTTTGGATTAGCTTTTTAATCGGGAAAAGACTTAAAAACCTTCAAAGATTGATTACGGAAAATCATGTAATTATAGTGATTTCAGATCAGATTCTTGAAGAGATTGAGATCGTAACCAAGAGACCTAAAATCAGCAAATATTTTCCTGAAAATAAAGTAATTGAATTCATTGCTTTTCTGAAAATAATTGGAATCACAATGAATATAAAATCTAAAATTCATCTATGCCGTGATGACAAGGATAATTTCTTGCTATCATTAGCAAAAGATGGGAAAGTTGATTATTTGGTCACTGGAGATAAAGATTTATTGGATATTGGCCAATTTGAAAAGACTGAGATAATTGACTACAACGAATTTGAAAAGATTTTAACATAGGCACGAACACACAACAACGGCTCAAAAACAAGTGGGCGATATAATGTAAATAAATGAATATGAGAATGATAAAGAGAATTTACAACTTTAAAATGAAATATCGTGAACGCCCACCAGTTTTTAGCCGCAGCCGTTGTTGAGATGGATAAATGACTAATAATAAAAGTATATTCATTAGCCAACAGATCCTTCCAATGTGATCTGCAATAATTTCTGAGCTTCCACGGCAAATTCCATGGGCAATTTATTGATTACTTCTTTGGCATAGCCATTAACAATAAGCCCGATGGCATCTTCTTCGGAAATACCGCGCTGTTTGCAATAAAAAATCTGGTCTTCACTTATTTTTGATGTGGTTGCTTCGTGTTCCAGCACAGCCGTATCGTTATCGGAATGAATATACGGAAAGGTATGGGCTCCGCATTTGTCGCCAAGCAACAGGCTGTCACATTGCGAGAAGTTACGTGCATTTTTGGCGTTTTTTGAGACACTCACAATCCCCCGGTATGAATTTTGACTGAATCCTGCTGATATGCCTTTGGAAATTATGGTACTGCGTGTGTTTTTACCAAGATGTATCATTTTTGTGCCGGTATCTGCCTGCTGATGATTATTGGTGACAGCCACACTATAAAATTCAGAAACCGAATTGTCACCTTTCAGTATGGTTGACGGGTATTTCCATGTAATGGCTGATCCGGTTTCTACCTGTGCCCAATTGATTTTTGAATTTGCGCCTTCGCATAAACCCCGTTTGGTAACAAAATTGTAAATGCCGCCTTTGCCCTCTTTATTTCCGGGATACCAGTTTTGTACGGTCGAGTATTTAACTTCTGCATCGTCTTTGGCAATGATTTCCACAATGGCTGCGTGCAGTTGATTTTCATCACGCTGAGGTGCGGTACAGCCTTCGAGGTAAGATACGTAAGATCCTTCTTCAGCTACGATCAGGGTACGTTCAAATTGACCTGTGTTGGCAGCGTTTATCCTGAAATAGGTTGATAATTCCATGGGAGCACGTACGCCTTTGGGGATATAGCAAAAAGACCCGTCGCTGAAAACCGCAGAATTCAGGGCTGCAAAATAATTATCACCAGTCGGGACCACGCTGCCCATGTATTTTTTCACCAGGTCAGGGTGCTTTTGTACCGCTTCGCTGAAAGCACAAAAAATGATGCCTTGTTCGGCCAGTTTTTCCTGAAATGTGGTTTTGACTGATGATGAATCCATCACGGCATCCACGGCAATGCCTGTTAATTGTTTTTGTTCTTCAAGCGGGATACCAAGCTTATTGAAGGTGTCACGTATTTCAGGGTCAACATCATTTAGTGAAGAAGTGGTTTCTTTTTTCTTATAGCCGGCATAATACACAATGTTCTGGTAATCTATTTCCGGAATATTGAGGTGTGCCCAGTCCGGCATTTTCATCGTTTTCCACTTACGGTAAGCCTTAAGTCTAAAACCAAGCATCCATTCGGGTTCCTGTTTTTTTTCAGAAATTGTTCTCACAACATCTTCATTCAGCCCTTTGGGAATGATATCCTGACTAACTTTTGTGGTGAATCCGTATTTGTATTCATTTTCCGTAACATCACGGATTACTTTATTTTGCTTTGCCTTATCATTCATGTTTCAAAGCTGTTTATACTGTTTCTTAAAACACAAGTAACCATTCAGACGCATATAATTGTAACCGCCTGTTACCGCAAAGACTCTGAGACGCTGAGAAATGACGATAGCGAGAAGGCACGATAGGGCGATGTAACGACAGCATGAAAGTATGCAATCGTGCTATCATGCAATCGTGCTTTCGTGCTATCGTATCTTTGCGTCTCTGCGGTGAGAAGTTACTTTTGTTTATATTCATTTATTTTCTTATTTACACTCATTAGTTACAAATACAAAAATACGTTTTTTATTTTCATTTGCCCGGATGATCATGAAAAACTGTATTAATAATCATTCATAAGCCATATTAAGCTAATATTAAGATTTTTTGAGGCATAGTTTTTGAAATCCATTACCTTTGAAATGTAAATTATTATGGATTTTTATGTTCAGTAAAATTCCCGTATTTATCCAGCATACCCCATGGCAAAAGCACCTTTGGAGCGTTCCATCCAACGGGGATAAAACACTATATCTGACTTTTGATGACGGTCCCACTGCGGGAGTTACCGAAAAAGTGTTAAGCATACTGGATGATTTTAAGGCAAAAGCTACTTTCTTCTGCCTGGGGCGTAACGCTGAGCATTATCCCGAACTGATTAACCTCATCAGGGCAAAAGGACATCGCATCGGGAATCATTCGTACAGTCACATTAAAGGATACAGAACAAACATAAAAAAATACCTGGATGATGTTAACCTTGCTGACAATGTTCTGAAGAGCACCTTGTTCAGGCCTCCCTATGGTCGCATCAGGCACCGTCAGGCCAAAAAGCTGGAAAAAAAATACACCATCGTTATGTGGGAAATTCTCAGTTTTGATTACAATGCTTCAATTAAACCTGCCACATGTTACAAAAATGTTGTGAATCATGTTCATTCCGGATCAGTCATTGTATTTCACGATTCATTGAAAGCCTCTCACAATGTATTGAGCTGTCTGCCTTCCGTATTGGCCGAATTGACAAACCGTCAATACCAGTTCAAAACAATTCCGAAAAATTACTGATCTTCCGTGTTAAGCAAATCATAGAAAAATCTGGCTGAATATTGATGCGGGTTAGACGTATCTTTCAAAATGGAATAAACCTTCACTGCCTTAACAGTATCTCCCTTTGTCCTATGAATAGTAGCAATTTGCCACTGGGCATTCCAGTAAGATGAATCTCCCTTGGGAACACGTGAAAAAAGACGGATTGCCTTGCTCAATTTTCCAGCATTTTTGGCTTCTACCCCTTGCTGATACAAAGGATTTTCTTCAAGCACTTTTGAATCTGACATTTGTAAAGCATCAACTGATGCTTTAGAAACAACCGTTTCAGATGATTTTTGTCCCTTTCGCGAAGACCTGTCATCTTGCTCAGCCATAATATCAAGGTCTGAATTTTCATCCTGCCTGATACCCTCATCTGATTCAAAATCCAACTCTGTCCTATTTGCCAGATGGACAGTTTCCTCTTTAACTTCCATTTCAGCAAAAGCCGCATCTTTCGCATGGCTTTCCGAAGCCCTGACAATGCCAGCAATCACCATGCTGTCTTGCTGGTGATCTTCAGCAATGGTGCCAAGGGACATGTCGGCTGTATCAATTTCTTTTTCATTTGTCCTGTCATCCGGAACATTCAGTTCTTTAATAACTGGTTCTGATTCTTCAGTTTCCTGTTCTGCGTCAACCAATTCTTCATCTAACATAGCTGTTGTTTCTTTTTTTTCCGGTTTCAATGAGGGTTTTTCCTCTTTTTGCCTATTCAATGCTATATTACCAATGCCGGTATCTTTTTTAATAATAAATCCATCCTCTCCAAATAGTTTCCCGCTGTCTTCCCGGGGGATATATTTAGCTAGCTTAGAATTTTTCTGCGTGCTTTTATCCGAAAAATCATACACCAACACAACAGCACTAACTGCAACCACGACAAAAACAGCTACCATGGATAAATAAAGTATTTTCCTTTTTTTACGTTTACTCAGAGCCTGTTCAAACATGAGGGATGCCCGGTTTTTGGAAGCATTCAGGCTGCTTTCTGACTCATACATGCTGAATCCGTCAACAACATCGCTGCACATGGGACAATCAATAAGATGCTGCTCCACGCGGTGCATATCTTTCCGTGTTAACTCACCTTGTGAATACAGCCAGAGGGTTGACTCGTCAGGATGTTCGGTATGGTCAAAAAAGCTATGTATATATTTCTTACTCATGTTTTTTTTCCAGTTTTATCTTTAAATTCCGTTTCCCGTTTTGAAGATAACTTTTGACTTTTTTCAATGAATACCCGGTTTCTTTTTCAATCTCAGCATAGGTTAGTCCTTTCATATAAAACCATTCAAGGCATTTTTTTTGTTCCTCTCCCAAGCTATTCAAAGCTTCTTCCAATGCCTTATCTTCGTTTTGTTTTAATTCATTCTCTTCCTTTTGATGATATTCAGGCACAGATTCCATAAACACAGCTTCGTTTTTTTGATATTCTGATTCTCGTTTCATCCGGGACTGATCTTTACGCAACAGTTCCAGACATGTGTTTCTAACTACAGAATACAACCATGTTTTGAAATATTCTACTTTATGCTGTTTTAATTTTTTAAACAAAGATTCAAAAATAACCAATGTGGTTTCTTCCGCTTCGGATTTGTTTTTCATGTATTTCATGCAAATGGCAAGCACAAAACCTGAATGCCGGTTAAACAACTCCCCTATCAGGGATTTGTCATTGGTCTCACGATACAAATTTACCAATGACTCATCTGGTCTGTCCAGTCGTTTCGAAGATAGAAGAATAGCAACCATATCAGCACGAAAGTAATAATAAATTTTGAAATT
>JAYENB010000253.1:0-1973 GCA_034721855.1 Bacteroidota bacterium | reverse complement strand
AATCCTGCTAACTGTATTGAAAAAATACACAACGACATGGAAAGAATTTATAATATGGGATTCAATACGGTTCGTGTTTGTGGTTTTACCGTAAAACAATCAGAGGATTGCGAAAACATTGCATCTGAATATACTGATTCTTTACAATCACCATATACAACACATTTTGACCTGATTGAACAATTTACTGACATAGCAAGCGAACATAATTTAAAAGTTATTTTATTAACAGCCGGCCATAAAGTAGATGGTGTTAAACTTAAATACGGAAGTTATCTTGAAGAACTGGCACAACGATTTAAGTACAATTCTGCGATTTTTGCTTATGATATTTATAATGAACCCAGTGTCGATAGACATCATACTTCATCAACACCAGATAATAAAAATTATGTTTTTGATATGTTCTCCAATTGGTATGATAACATTAGAAACAACACAGCAAATCAGTTGGTAACCGTTGGAACTTTTCCAGGAGATGCTATTAGTCGTTGGGACCCGGCAGTAATGAAAGTTGATTTTATGTCATTCCATACATACCCAACATCAAGGGTTCAAACAGAAGGGTATGATTATACTTATGGAACACAAAGGGTTGCCAGAGAAATGAAGTGGTTATCATATGTTTATGACAAATTATGGATAATTGGAGAAACGGGGTTTTCTGCAACAGATAATCCTGCTCATAATCAATATTCATATATCAAAACTGAACAGGAACAAGAAGAGTATGTTGATGTCACGCTTGAACGTAATAAAAATTGTGGGGGTAAAGGATATAGCTGGTGGCAGTACCAGGATGTTAAATATTACGCCTGGGATAAACCTGATTCCAAAGTAAATTGTTATGGCTTAATACACAGGGATACCGATACAAGTGACACAGAATGGGGAATAACAAAAGATGTTGTTGACAGCATGGACGGAACAGCACCATTTTTTCAATTTGAGCCTTTTAATATTGACCCCAATGGTTGTCCATATCCTGTTCACCCAAACAATGATGATGTTTATTATGATCCCTATAATTTTAAACCTAATTATGAGGTATCCGGGATTGTTTATGATCCTTATGGAAATCCTTTGGCTAATGCAATTGTCCATGGATGGAAATCAATTGGAGATTCATTAAATCCAAAATATATAACCTATACAGATGATAATGGAGAATTCATATTGTACACAAATCCTTCAGTTCCCCCACCTGTAGTAGGTTTATCTGTTTCGTATCCAGGTTTATCAAAGCATTATGAATGGTCTGGAAATGTACAGGATAATCAAGCGATATATCTTGAAGATACGATACAAGTACCCACACCCGGATTTTCAGATATCTGTATTACAGGAACAGATATACAATGGACCGATACTGTTTCTTTACCAGGTAACTTAACAATAGAATCAAATGCAAGCTTAACCATAAAATCATGTCTTTTCCTTAAAGAAAACAAAAAAATAACAGTAAAATCAGAAGCTTTATTGATTATAGATGAAGGAAGTTTAAAAGGAAATTGTAATACCCCTTGGCAAGGTATTGAAGTAAAAGATGGTGGTAATTTAGAAATTAAAAACAATGGTGCCATTGAAATGTTTGATTATTTAAAAATAAATGAAGGTGCAACTTTAGTATATTATGAAGGTTCAAGTATAAACCTGTACAATTCTGAATCATACGTTGAAATTACTGGAGACCTATATATTGAAAACAACGCCACCTTTACCTTTACCGGCGACGGCTACATCAAATTTTCCAATCCGGGCGGTGATGCCACCAACAACATTTTCTGCGGCACTAATTCATCCTTTGTGTTGCAGGGCAGCGGCCAGAATGATAAAATTATGGAAGTGCAGCAAAGTACTGTAAAAATTAAATGGTGTTCACCTGCTAATATAGCCTGTTAGTATATGGGGTGGGTATTTGGTATGATTTTAATAAAGTATTAACATTTTATTTTTTATGAAAGTATTTATTA
>JAYENB010000252.1:0-1978 GCA_034721855.1 Bacteroidota bacterium | reverse complement strand
GTCCTGAAGGCAACGAACAGAGAAACCCAAACTACGGTTGTTGTAGTACATGTAGGTTCTCTCGGTGTTGCCGTAGATGTACAGGCGCCAAGCGTTACCACCCCCAACATGCGAGGAAGACCAAAAGCCGCCGTGCCTACCAATACCGCTGAAATCACCACCGTCGTGACGCCAACCGCCAAACAAGGCAGAAAAACCGCTGCTGCCACTCGGAATTAAGGCACTATATGCATCTTTTTCTCCTTCAAAATTATCCAATAAAGTTTCAAATTCGCTTTTTGAGGGCAAATGCCAACCATCAGGGCAAATTTTCTTAGCGGTTTCCCAATCATAAAGCCTGCCGTATTTATCACAATTGCTGCTTTTGTCATCATAGCACCATGAGCCACTGCTTGTTTTATAATTCAGGTTTTCTGCCATCCAGGTTTGATTGCCTATTTTAACGGTTTCATAAGTTTTGCCATCACGGGAGTCTGTAAACATTCCAAATTTTCCCGTCACATCAAACTCCCACCTGCTTTTGCCGCTTTGGGTAACTGAAATGCTTTCCTCTACAACTTTTTCACCATTTACAAGTTTTATGCTGTGGCTGCCAAAGCTGAACGTGCCAATATATGGTGTGTTACCTTTGTTTTCTCCATCAATGGTAAGTCTTGCACCCGTGGGATTGCTACTAATGGTAATTTCTTTACCCTGTGGCAGGGTTTCGATAACAGAAATGGTCTCCTCTTCTTTTATTGTAATGTTTTTGCTCACTGTACCATAGCCGGATTTTTCTAACTTTATCTTATAGCTGCCAATGAGTTTATCTTTTATTGTGAGTGGTGAAAGACCTTGCCTTTCTCCTGCAAAGTAAACAGTGGCTTCCATTGGTGTTGTTACTACATCCACAGAGCCGGTTTTACCTTTTAGCTTAAAACTGAGGTTTTCATCTTTACCAGCAATGATTTCTATTTGCTTGTCTTCGCTGTAATATTTGTCTTTTTCAGCTTTTACTGTATAAATCCCGGATAAAAGCCTGCCGCTCCAGCTACCGGAGGCTTTCTTTTCGCCGTCAATCAGAATATTGGCATCGGGTTTGGCTGTTACACTAAGTTCGGCAAAAACAGGCTGCATGGTAAAATCCGCATTGCTTGTTTCTTCATCATTTACGGTGATTATTTTTGTCTGCGGCTGATACCACTGGCTTTGCAGTTTTACTCTGTGCTTACCTGAGGATACTTCTTCAATTGTTGCAGGTGTGGTTTTACCTGTGTTTTCATCGTCAAGATAAATTTTCATGGCATCTTCGGGGGTGGAGGTAATGCTTATATCTCCAAATTTTGGTTTCAAATCAATTTTCAGGGTTTTCTTTTCTCCGGCCAAATTGATTTTACCGGCATTGTTGTGGTATTTGCTTTTTTCAAGGCGGTAATTGTAATCGCCTTCTTTGTATTTCCGCTGAAATGGAGTTGTTCCGGCCAGTTTATCATCAATAAATACATTGGCTCCCTCAGGATTGGATTTAATAACCAAATATTGTGTTGCAATTTCAGCTTCTTCCACCGTAGTCACCACTTTTCCGGTGGTTAGCACCATCTCATACACCGTGGCTTTTTTGATGGCTTCGGGGTAAATGTAATTCCGCAGTACCCCGAGCTTGTCATGTTTTATGGTGATTTTGCGGCTGCCGTACGGAACATAAACCCAATATTCGCCTGTTTTCTTTTCCATAGCAGTAACACCGAGCATGCCCGCTTCAAATTTAAAGCCTGTTTCGGTGGTTACCACTTTGATGAGGGCTGCAACATCACCATTCTGGTCTGTGACGGGATGGGCAATCCTCGCATCCATATCATGTGTCAGGCAGCGGAAAGATTTTACGGCAATGTCTTGTGCCGGCGCAGACAGGGCAACAAACAGTGTAATAATGGCAATAAATCGGTACATTTTCCTGATTTTGTTGTAAAATTAATAAGAATTGTTTGAAAAGAAAATT
>JAYENB010000251.1:0-1982 GCA_034721855.1 Bacteroidota bacterium | reverse complement strand
TAGGAGAAGTTCATTACTTAGAAAACAATAAATTTCTGCGGTATGAAATTAAAGACAACCAAACATTAAACAGCCTGCTGCCGGGGTGCCGGTTTTTTTATGAATTTGCGGATTTAAACAGGGAGCGCGTGATAGCCAAATACAACGGCAAATATTTCCGGTACGAGGATTTCAATTACCTAATACGCGAAATGGGCAAAGGCGATATGCCGCAAATAGCCAAAATTAAAGCACTGGCACAATGGCGACTATGGATGTTTGATGACAATGTTCATGTGATGAGTATGGATACAATTGAACAAAATGTGCCAGGCAAAAAGTATTATCGTAAAGGAATGAATGATTCTGCTATTTGGAAAAATGAATATAAAGCAGAATACCGAGGAAAAATTGAAATAAATTCCAAAATTTATAATTATAGAACATCATTTTGGAACGATAAACGAACAATACATTATTTTACAGCATATTATCCACCCGGGGCAAGAAACAATAGATATATAACAATTGCTTTACGTTGTAAAAATATTTATAGCAATGAAGATAGAAGCAGCAATGGAATTGAATTGTATCATAACAGCAATAACATTGATCCTATAAACCAGGTTGGTAAAAGTGTTTTCTATTACACCAACAATTCCGGTAATACTCAATTGAAATATACTGATGTTTCTGACCTGGGTAATCAAACCAAATTTAGGTTTTATGAATCAACAGGTTCAGAAAACACAGACATACAATTAGAATATGAAACAAATCAAATTAATGTTAACAATTCGGTGCAGTTTGACTTAACAGGCGTTTTACCCTCCGGCATGTACCTGATAAAATACCTGGATCAAGATGGAGCATGGCAATTAATCCAGGATGTCGTCCTCATCCCCGAAGACATTGATGACTCGGAAACCATATTTATGACGGGTTATACCCTTGAAATCCATTACCTTGAGCAAAGTTTTGACAATACAACGGCAATGAATGATTACATCATGGAGCAGGAAAAACGGATTAATTAAGGCGATTGAGGCTGAAAACAATAAAAATTAAGGAGGCAAAACAATGAAAATCACAACATACATATTGTTAATTTGCAGCTTGTTTATGATTCCCCAGGCATCAGCTCAGTCCCGCAAAGCCGGTCCCATTAACAGCGGTTTTGTGTTTGTTGACGGAAAATACATTGAATCGCCATATACCGTAAAACGCAAGGGCATGACTGTGTATCTGAATGATATCCAAATAATGCAAGAGCAAAAAGTGTTGACAAAAAAGGACTTTTTGCTTCCGAAAAAAGAACCGGGGATACCTCCAAGTTTAAAAAGGGATGACGATTTAAACACTATGTTTTCTTATAAATACAAGAAGACAAGATACAGTTATATTACAGCACAAATAAATTATTTAATCACAAAGTATAAATTTGAAATAGCAAAACATAAAATAATAGACTATTATAAAAACTTACCAAATGTTGATACCGTATCTGGAATAAGTGTATTAAAAGTTATTACATACAGCGGCGATACAGGAAAAATTGCAATTGCAAGTGGTTCAGCCAGGGATTTTAGTAAAAGATTTGGCCCGGATGGAGAAGGATTGCCCAAACGAAGAAAATACGTAGAGTATGTCAATCAACAAGTTCAAAGCATTGGGAATGCATTAAAATCAGGCAAAATATATTTTGTTTTTAATGATACAACCCGCTTTGATGATTATGCCCGGTTTTACCTTTCCCCACGTAGCGGGAAGAAAATCCTCAGGCAATTGAACTCTGTGTGTACATCTGACAGCTTAAGTTTTGAGCAAAAAGAGGCATACATCAAAGAAAACATTTTAAAAAGCAACCAAGCCCATCCTTACCTTGATAAAATCATCAATAATTTTAGCCTTGATGAAGAACGTTTGAAAACGGACGATAGCAATACCACAGGGCACCTTAAAAATGACATGGAAAATTTTAATGAATATGTGGAAGAAAATCA
>JAYENB010000250.1:0-1986 GCA_034721855.1 Bacteroidota bacterium | reverse complement strand
GTCCGGCATCTGTGTATGGTAAAGCGGCAGGCAATTCCACAGTAAACGGATTGCTGCAATTTGCACCGACTGGAGGTCCTGCTTGTGTGACAGTAACAAGCCAGTCCTGAGTAGTGATGCCATCTTCAGCGGTTACTGTATAAGTTACAGGTGAGCTAAAATCATTTTCTGTGACACCGGATACCTGTGGTGTACCGCCTACAGTAGCGGTAGCTCCTGTAGAAAGGGTAAACTCAGCCACGAGGCTGGTAAGGTCAGCGGTAAAATCCACTTCTATGTTAATTTCATGGTTGACATCATCAATGACAGCCGGCCCGGTTTCTTCGGGGAAGCTGTATGTGAGGAAGTCGGTTTCTGAGCTGATTTCACGGATGGTAAAATCATCAACATACAAGTAGTATGAAAAAACTGAGTTGTACTGGATGGCAACATACTTAGTGGTTGCATCGATTGGCAGTGTGTATTTTTGCCAGGTAGTACTTGCATCTGTTGTATATGCCTCCCAGGTAAAATTTGTAGTTACATCATTTCCTGTTGTAGATGTTCCAACTGTAAAAGATTCTGAGCCATACGAATAGCCTCTGTACCAGAATTCGAGTACTTTTTCTGAACTCATATCCAGTTCAGGTGTAATCAGATACTGTTCATAGGGGCTTCCAGAATTATATGAAGAAAATCGGTAAGATTGACTACCTGCATAAGCCTCGTCTGTGGTGTGCAGCATAGTGTTTCCTAAAGGATAAGAGGTGTTTGCATACACAGTGTCCCAGCAATCAACAGGATAAGTGCCCTCAAAACCTTCTTCAAAGGGGAAAGAAGCAATGGGAAAACATTCTTTGTATGAAAAGCTGGCTGTGATGTTATCAACAGCGATTTCATCCCTGCTGCCACTGCCTGATACATCATCAGAATCCCATCTTAAGAATATGCTGTCACCTGAATAAAATGTGAATCCCATATCCTGATCGGTTATTGACATGGTTGTTTTGTTCCATGCAGGACTGCCATCAGCGGTTTCAGTTGTTGTAAATGCAAATTCATCAATGGGACCCCAGGTTATCCCATCCAATGAAAATTCCCCGTTAAAAGAACTGGCACGGGCTTCATTGTTAAGTACCCAAAGGTCGTAAGAAAGACTTACAGCGTTTACAGAATCACCGGTATTGTTTTTTATAATCATACCAATGTAGCCGGGGGAAAAGTCTGTTCCTGAAGGTTGTACCCCGAGGGCATGATTACCTGTTTCGACTTCAAAAGCATACACACCGCCGGTTGCTTCACCGCCGGTAGATGCGCCTCTCGCAAGGTCTCCGGTTGTGTTTTCAACGCCGAAATCTTTATCGCCGTCGCTCATGCCATACACGGCCCAGCCGTCGGCATCTAATTGGCCGGTTGCCGGGGTAGTTGCAAATCCGGAACCATCAAAAATGCCTTCATTGATCCCTGAAACCGTGGTTTCAAAATCAATGGTGTGATCGGTTTCAACGGCCGTAATAGACCATTGTGCGTTTACCTGCAATGTCCACATTAGGATCATGCCAAGTAATAATAGTACTGTTCGTTTCATAAGCTTATAATTTTTGGTTAATACATTTGATTATTTATTTAATTTATTTTCAAAACAAGTAATTTTAATTCAAAAGGACGGCTAAGATAATAAAAAAACATCACAAAAAATTTTTTTTTTGAAGAATGTGCATTATTAACAATTTTATTAAAGTAAACACCTGTGATTGCCATAATGTTTACACATTGTAAAAATTATAGCAATCATTGTGTCAATGGGTGACCTGCCAGGTGTTGGGGCCGTGGAAGAATAAAAAATCCCGATCCGCTACAAGCAGACCGGGATTTTTGAGGTTGTTATGTGTTGTGATCAGATTATTTTACCATAACCTGACGTGTGTAGGAATTGTCACCGGCGTTGATACGCAGGTTGTACAATCCTTGTGCTACACCATTCAAATCAATGGGTTCTCTGAGTTG
>JAYENB010000249.1:0-1986 GCA_034721855.1 Bacteroidota bacterium | reverse complement strand
TAATTAAGATGCGTCAAATGTTCATAAGGCTGCATAAAAGTAACGGATTTTTTCAACAAAAAAACCCACATCGCCTGTTGGTTGGGTTAAAAAAATTTTATCCGTTCATAACTTAATACGTAACTGTATAAGTCAAAGTCCAAAAGCCAAAAAACAAAAATAAGGGGTTAGGTGTCAGGTGTTAGGAGTTAGGTTTTAGGAGGGAAACTTTTCCTAAACCCTAACTCCTAACACCTTATCTTAATTTTGAGGAAACGATAGATTTTGCTATTTATATCCTTTATTTTTGACTTTTGACTTTATTTTTTTTGTCTTTTGTTTTTTGTCTTTAAGTGTTCTGTGAACGCTTACAAAAAATCTTAAGTGTGTAAATAACCATGATGCAAAGTGAAATTGGGGTGTGGTGCGTTGAAATTATAGCCTGATGCACTTCCACACACAACAAATCCCCTTTTCGCATAAAAGAGTAATGCTAAGACTTTTAATAAGTTGACAATATTTTATTTGGATTTGATAAAAAGGTTTGTTATCTTTATGGGGAAATTGAAAAGATTGGATGTGTGGAAATATAAACATTTTGTGTTATGAAAAAACTTGTTATTTTAATCTCGATTTTGTTTGCTTTTTTTGTGTCAAATGCACAATGTATTGATCCCCCAACACTTACACTTAGTTCTAATGCAGGTGAAGTGTGTGGAACAAATGCTGGAACAATAAGTGGAAACACCTTTGGTGGCAGTGCTACAGAAGTGAATTTATCCCATGATGGCAGTGGAACATTGGATGCAACAACTTTCACGTCTTCTCCATTTGATTTTACCTATACCCCTGATGCTGCTGATGCCGGTAACGATGTTATCATTACCATTACTACCGACAATCCTGAAGGTGCTCCCTGTGTGCCTGCAGAAGAAACCTATACGCTTACAGTATATCCGGTGCCAAATGTTGTAGCCGGAAGCAATTCACCGGTATGTGCGGGCGAAGATATACTCCTTACAGAATCAGGCGGTGATGCTGTTGCGTGGTCATGGACAGGTCCTGGTGGATTTACCTCCCTCAATCAGAATCCAACTACAACAGCAGCAAATGGTACCTATACAGTAGAAATTACTGATGCCAATGGTTGTACAAATACAGATAATGTGGTAGTTACGGTAAACGCTGCTCCGCCTACACCAACGGTGAATACAGATTGTTCAGGAGGTGCAGATAATGGAATTATTACCGTGACATCCCCAACAGGAGCAGAATACGAATACACCATTGATGGTACGTATCAGGCATCTACCAGCTTTGGTCCGCTTGCAGACGGTTCTTATAACGTTACTGTAATGAATACCACTACAGGCTGTATAAATGAAGGAAGTGTAATTGATCTGGATTGTAGCGGTTGTGCCAACCCCCCAACACTTACACTCAGTTCTAATGCAAGTGAAGTGTGTGGAACAAATGCTGGAACAATAAGTGGAAACACCTTTGGTGGCAGCGCAACAGAAGTTAATTTGTACCATGATGGTTATGGCACCCTGAATGCAAACAATTTTACCACGTCTCCATTTGATTTTACCTATACCCCTGATGCTGCTGATGCCGGTAACGATGTTATCATTACCATTACTACCGACAATCCTGAAGGTGCTCCCTGTGTGCCTGCAGAAGAAACCTATACGCTTACAGTAAACCCGCTTCCTCAGCAAGTGGTGGTACTCAATGATCCGTCAAATGGTATTCTTGAAACTGGAAATACCGGAGAAATTTCGCTTTCTGCCAGCGAGACAGAAACAGTTTATTGGGTAACTATGGGGGCAGCGATTTTCACGGGAGAAACAGCAGGCAATGGCGCCTCGCTTTCACTGGGGAATAACTATCCTGCCGGCACTTTTGATGTATGGAGTAGCAATGAGTTTGGCTGTGAATTATTACAGGGCTCTGTAACATTCGTAGAGGATAACGGTAACAACAAACTCACTGTAAACATTACAT
>JAYENB010000248.1:0-1986 GCA_034721855.1 Bacteroidota bacterium | reverse complement strand
ACATCTTTTCCGGCACCTGAATGCCAAGATACGACATCATAAGCTTCAGGGTTTCGCCCACATGGTAAGCCAGCATCAACCTAAACTGTAGCAGGTTTCCATTTTCTGCTTTCAGGATGGAATACTCATGATAATACTGGTTAAATTCCTTAGCCAGTTCAAAAGCATAATTGGCAATAAGCCCGGGGTCCATTTCATCGGCAGCATCTTTCAATACCATGTTGTAGTGATATAACAGTTTTATTAGATCCAGTTCTTTTTCATTTGCCCTGATGTCTTCTGAAATAAGCCTGGGAACACGAATATTCATTTTTTCAGCTTTCCGGACAACGGACCGTATCCTTGCGTGGGTATATTGAATGAATGGCCCCGTATTTCCGTTAAAATCAACGGATTCTTCAGGGTTGAACACCATGTTTTTGCGTGGGTCAATTTTCAGGATAAAATACTTAAGCGCTCCCATGGCAATGGTTTCATAAACACCATTTTTTTGTTCATCAGTCAAATCACTGAGCTTACCTAACTCCGATGACATGGATTTGCTTGTCTGAAACATTTCATCCATCAGGTCATCAGCATCCACCACTTTGCCTTCACGGGATTTCATTTTGCCTTCAGGCAATTCCACCATTCCGTAAGACATATGCTCAATTTTATCTGCCCAGTCGTATCCCAGTTTTTTGAGCAAAATTTTCAACACCTGGAAATGGTAATTTTGTTCATTCCCAACCACATAAATATGCTTATCCGGATTGTACTTTTCAAACCTTTCTACGGCAGTACCAATGTCCTGAGTTATATACACCGAGGTGCCGTCAGAGCGAATAAGAATTTTCTCATCGAGACCTTCATCGCCCAGGTCTGCCCAGACAGAATGATCATCTTTTTCGTAAAAAATGCCATCTTCAAGGCCTTTGAGCACAATGCTTCTTCCCTTTTTGTATGTTTTTGATTCGTGATTTAACTGATCAAATTCAATGCCCATTCGCTGATAGGTTGTATCAAAACCCTTATAAACCCAGTTATTCATTTTCTCCCATAATGCTATCACTTTATCATCGCCTTCCTCCCATTTTTTGAGTAAGGCACGGGCTTTTTGCATGCCAGGCGCTTGTTTTTTCGCTTCTTCTTCGCTTAGTCCTTCTTTTTTCAGCTTATCAATTTCCGATTTGTATGTATTTTCAAATTTCACATAAAGCTCCCCCACATACTTATCCCCTTTCAAACCAGATTTTTCGGGACTACCATCAGGATCAAAATTCAGATACGCCTGCATGGATTTACAAATATGAATGCCCCTGTCATTGATAAGGTTTACCCTGATGACATCATGTCCATTTGCTTTCACTATCCGGGACATGGCATCACCAATGAAATTATTGCGGATATGTCCCAAATGCAATGGCTTATTGGTGTTGGGCGATGAATACTCAATCATGATTTTCATCTTACTCTCCGGCACCAGGGCATTTTGTATCGCACGTGAATGGCTGTTGAGTTGCTGTAACCAAAATTCGGAAGAAAAGCTAAGGTTCAAAAAACCTTTTATCACATGATAAGATGAAATATCAGGGAACACATGTTTGAGGTAAACACCGATATCATTGGCTGTATTCTCAGGTTTTTTACGGCTGTATTTTACGAGGGGGAAAACCACAATGGTAAGGTCAGCAGAAAACTCACTTTTTGTGCGTTGAACCTGAATAATATCCGGGGCTACATCAGCACCGTATATTTCCTTCATTCCTTTGGCAGTTGCCTTTTTTAAGCTTTTCCTCATAATTCATCAATTTTAGACCGGCAAAAATAACAGTTATCATGCATATATTACTGACAAAACTCATATTTTTGATTTGTAACGTAACCATTCACAGTATATTTATTTAACATCAATTTCTTAGTTTATACATTTTTATAATTTCTAATTGACCTAATTGACCTAATTGACCTAATCAATACCCAAATCCCAATGTGTAAAATGTTAAC
>JAYENB010000247.1:0-10209 GCA_034721855.1 Bacteroidota bacterium | reverse complement strand
AGATGAAGAAATACGGAGTTTTGTTGTAGAATGAGGGCCGGTGGCTTCGAGACGATTCTCCTGGCGTCGAATCCCTCAGCCACCTTGATATAGTAGGTGGCTGAGGGTTTCTGCCCCAAGGCAGAAATGTCTCGAAGCCACCGGTTAGAAAAAGAAAAAAAATATTAATTTTACATTCAAATTATAGTTTGTATATTTACAATTGTAGTAGAATGATTATGTTGCAGCAAGTAAAAAATTGACGACCTGACAGGTGGATTCTGACTAATTTTTACAATAACCAATAACGTGAAGCAAATAACCAGTATTACCGAAATATAAAAACTCATTCAATCAGGCGAAAGTAAATCACTCGAATTCAAAAGCAATTTCAATATTTGTGAAGAATATGGCGTTAAACAACCTAAAATCGAAGAAGTTTTTAATGGTTTTCGTGTGGTTTTGTTCAAAGAAAAAACAAATGTCACAAAAGATGTCATAAAAGAAAAAAGGATAATAAAAATTCTCCAATCCCACGCATCGAATTTTTTCCGCTGGTGCATAAATCATAATAGAAATGCCAGCCTTAAAATGTTTAGGATATGAATGCGAATTACACTATTGAGGTTCAAATCGCATAATAACCCCCTGTTTTTTTTCTTCCTTTTCGTTTAACTTTATTTAATTTCATGAGTCCACTTATTTGTCTTTCGATTGTTTTAACAGGCCTATTGTTTAATTTTTCTGATAAGCCTTTATTTTGCAGTCCGGGATATTTAATAATAGTTTGTAATAACGATTTTAATCCCTCATTTAATCCCTCATTTAATCCCTTATTACCAAATTTTCTTTTAAACACGACTGTAAAAAACTCATTAAAAATGAAATTCGGTTCCTCTACATTATTCTCAGCACATTGCATTTTAATTTTGTTAATTCCTGTACCCATGTTCTCAACATAATTACAGCGTTGTAATAGATTAGTAATAACAGGATTACGCCTTACTGCTTTTTTGCCGAAAGTTTTTATTATCAAGCCCTTGGGTAATCCGCCGGGGTTACTGATTTCCAATCTGTCTCGCATGTTTGAAAAAATAATATTTATTTATTTTTTCTCATTTATTTGCCAAAAACCGCTTTTAGCGGATCCAATTCGTTTAATCAAATTATAAGCTTTTAACTTATGAGCCCAGTTTAAAAAGGCATTGCTTTGCCACTAAGACACGAAGACACAAAGTATTACAAAGATTAAAGCATTGTAATTCTGTCCTTTGTGGATCTTGGTGTCTTAGTAACTTTATGGCATTTTTCATTTTTTTGACTTTTTAGACCGTGCTCACTTATTAATTTTATCTAAAATTTTTCGTTTTGAAATCCCAATTTCTATCGCCATTTGCGACATTGAAATTGTATTGTTATTATGAATTAATTGTAAAATTTATTTTTGATTTTCTGATAACTTATCGGATACATTTGATTTCATTTTCACCCAAAATGCATCAGAAAAGCTAAAGTTGCACTCATTTCCGTTAACATTGCAGGCATCAGTAACTCGTTTTATTCCCGTACCCGCTTTTTCCATAAAATCGGTATGAACAAGCAAATCTACCAGTAGGCGATTTCTAGCTTCGCTGCGGCTGCCAAAATCCTTTTCGGGGAATAAAAGTTCACCTTTATTGTTTATAACAATGCTACTTTTCAACTTTTCAACAGCAATTGTATCGCCTAAAAAATAATCAAAATGTATAATTGCATTGACAATGGCTTCACGATAAGCTTCTATCGGATATTCCGGAAATTCGTCGCGTCTCAGATCTTTAATTTCATATCTTACAGGAATAATATCCTTCAGATAATTTACAGCAAACTCAATATTTCCGATAATACCTCTGTCAACTTCTTTTTTATCCAAAATATCCACACGCTTATCATCATTAAAATGGATACAGCGTATTTTAGAGCTTATAATATATTTATACGGATTTTTTGCAACTTCAATCTTTCCTTCTTTTTTAATCCTATCTTCTACTTCAACTTTCAGAGTCCATTCCATACTTGCCTTATAATGCAAGTTTTCAAGGTGTTTTTGGTATCTATTTTGTTCTTCTTTCGATAAATTATCTACTCGTCATAATTTTCTAACTTTATCAATTCCTTGTGCTGTAAATTCGTCTCTTATTTCATTGTTTTTAAAATAATAAATCCATTGGTCTAAATTGTCTTTTGCAATATCGTTGAATTGATTAACTTTAATTACAAAATATTCAGGTAATATTTCTGACGGTTCTGATTTTCCAAGAATTTCAGATTGTTTTATCGTATAAACTTTTTACAAAAATAATCATTTTTTCAGGCATTGTAAAGTTTATCCTTAAATATTACACAGTTGAATGCAACTTGGTATTATACTTGTTTTTCAGCCAATGGGTTGTATTTCTATTAATACGCTGTGCGTTACTGTGTTGCTTAAACAGGCGTTGATCCGATATTTGTTCCTGAATGCTTTTTAAACTACTGGATTTTCGCTGGTTAACGGTCTTTTTACCGTGCGACCGCTGCACGTTGACGGATTTCGTTCTCTTATTCTGATAGGCTATGAAAAGATTTTTTTCAAAAAAATGCAAAATATTTTTTTTATTAATCAGACATTCAGTATCTTTGAATAGAATTACAAACCAAAAAGCCATCCCAAAAGTTGGAAACCCAAGTGGCTTTTTAAAAAATAAAAATTATGAATAAACTACAACCATTTGGTAAACAAGCGGTTAAGACCGCTTAATGCACGTAAACATAAGATACTCAATGTTTTATGTGTATTTTTTTATGTGGCATTTAGCAAATAAAAATAGCGAGAAAATTTTTTTAGCTCAATTTCTTTAGATTCTTTTAATCAGAACTTTATTGATACTAAAAAAAACTTGCGGAATTGCTGCTATTTTTCCCAGGGGCAAATACTTATTAAGAAATTTTTATTATTTTTGAAACATGGCAAAATCCAAACATAGTGCCAGGTGGATGATTCCCTCAGGTATTACCATGATGAACTGGTGTGCCGGGGTATTTGCCATAGTTGCTACCAGCTTGAATATGTACCTTGAAGCGGCCTTGTTTATTGTGGCTGCCTCCATGTTTGATTTGTTCGATGGCCTGGTAGCACGCCTGATAGATGCCCGTTCAAAAATTGGTGTGGAACTTGATTCCCTGGCGGATGCCATCAGTTTTGGACTGGCGCCGTCATTTCTTATGTACAGCCTCCTACTTGACTGGGAATTTTCAACATGGATGTTGTTCCTGGTTTTTCTGCCTGCTGCTGCAGCAGTGATACGGCTGGCTTTGTTCAATGTCAGGCACCATGAAAAAAACTATTTTGTCGGGATGGCTGCGCCGGCTTCGGCTTTGTTTCACGCTGGTGTTGTTTTAAGCATATATCTGACAAATTGTGATTGGGTACTCCAGATAACAGCAACCGGTATCTTTTGGTTTTTAACCTGCGTGTCAACTGCCATATTAATGCTTGTTCCCATCCGTATGTTTTCCCTGAAAATTGACGGGCTGTCATGGAAAGGCAATCAATTTGTCTGGATATTTCTTGCTGCAGCAGTAGTGTTGATCATACTGTTTCAGTTTGTAGCCTTGCCGATGGTTATTATATTGTATGTTGTTTTATCTTTTGTTTATCATTTTATCATTGCTCACGACAAACCTTATGAATTATGAAATTTATAGCTGAAATCAATGTTATGCCACAAAAAGCCCTGCTTGACCCGCAAGGGAAAACTGTCAACAACCTAATGCATAACATGGGATACAAAAGTGTGAAAAACCTGCGCATGGGTAACCATATTCGTTTTGAAATCGAAGCCGTATCAGAAAAAGATGCCAAAGCTAAAGTAGAGGATACTTGTAATAAAGTGCTTGCCAACCCTGTGATGGAAGAGTATGAATATACACTGAAAAAGGCATAGCTCCTCTAAATGATACAAAAGACGTTATGCATGTCTATCCCTGAACTGGGTGGTAATATACCGTAAAATATTTTTGGCGGAAATTATTTATTGAAGCAAAATCCTGTAACGGGAAATTTTGTGGATAAAGCCAGTCGTAATCTGAACCGGAACATGCAGGAATAAACAAACTATGCCCGGGATTACATGAGGAACTGGTGGTGCTTTCAATATAAACCCCGTCCTTCAGGTCGGAGTGGAAAGAACAAGAAAGAAGCAATGGGCTTTAGCCATGATTTTAAACTAAAAAATAAATTATGTCATATGTAAAAGTTATAATTCACGCGGTATGGAGAACAAAAAACAGTGAACGGATACTCTTACCTGAACCACGCAATCTTTTGCTGAAACATATTAGAGAGAATGCAAAAGAAAAAGGAATTTTTATTGACACCATAAATTACAGAGCCCGAGCATGTTCACTGTTTGTTTAGTCTTAATGCTGACATGTCTTTATTAAAAGCTTTGCAGCTTATTAAAGGTGAGGCATCCTTTTGGGCAAACCAACAAAAATTGATAAGACCAAAGTTGTATTGGGCAGTTGATTATTACGCTGTATCGGTTAGTGAAAGTCAGTTGCCGAAAATAAGAGAATATATTCGGAATCAGCATGAGCATCACAGGAAATTGTGTTTTGCAGAAGAATATGAATAATTCATAAAAGCATGCGAGACAAAAAGGGCTTTTGCCCTGCCTAAAAAAAATTCAACCCGTTTGATTATCAACAGGTTGGATTTTAGCTTTGAGGTACCTGGCAGATTCGAACTGCCGTACATGGTTTTGCAGACCACCGCCTAACCACTCGGCCAAGGTACCGTTCGTTAGGAACGACAAAATTAAATAATCTTTTGTTCTTTACCAAGAAATTTTGCCCCCAATTCTCGCAGGCAGTTTTCGCACAGGCAATTTTTCCACAACACAGACATGCTGCCTTGCAGCGATGCAGGAATCTGATAGTTGTTGCACCAACAATGTTTGTCGCCTGTGCAGATGAATGTGTTTCCACAGCGCGGGCAGCGTTTTTTCTTGTTGCTAGTCTTCGATGGTGACACTTACTGACTGTATTTGCCCTCCCATAGGGGGATTTATTTTTGATATTTTTAATTTTATCTTGTCGATGCCTTCAAAATTTTCGTACAGGCAGTCAATAATACGCCTGCCTATGTTTTCCAACAGGTGAGATTTTTTATTCTCAATTTCATCTTTAATGATGGCATATACCTTCTGATAATTCAGTGCATCATCAATGGAATCACTTTTTTCCGCTTTCGATGTGTCTGTGCTTATGCTGATGTCCAGTAGAAACCTGTTGCCTACGTAACGTTCTTCTTTGTAATGCCCGTGGTAGGCATAAAATTCCATCCCTTCTATTTCTATAAGTCCCATGTAATATTTTTTGCTAAATTAATACCCTTTATTTTCTTTACAAGAATTATTCCCCTTATTTTTGCCTCATTGAAAAACGTTGTAATTATGAAAGAACCAGAAAACAAATCAACAAATTTCATCAAACAGATCATTGATTCTGATATTGAAAGCGGTAAATATAAAACGACTTATACCCGGTTTCCCCCTGAGCCCAATGGTTCTTTGCACATCGGCCATGCCAAAGCAATATGTTTAAATTTTGGCATCAAAGAAAAATACAACGGAAAATGTAACCTCCGGTTTGATGATACCAATCCGGTAAAAGAAGAAGATACATACATCGAAAACATTAAAAATGATGTATCATGGCTGGGATTTGAATGGGACAAATTGTGTTATGCTTCTGATTATTTCGACCAGTTATATGAGTGGGCGGAAATGTTGATCCAAAAAGGCAAAGCTTATGTGGACGAACAATCCGGAGAAGACATTTCAAAACAACGGACAACACCACAGGAACCAGGCATAAAATCACCATACCGCAACCGTCCACCGGAAGAAAGTTTGCGCTTGTTCAGGGAAATGAAAGAAGGCAAACATGAAGATGGGAGTATGGTATTGCGTGCCAGAATTGATATGGATTCGCCCAACATGCACCTTCGGGATCCCATCATGTACCGCATATTGAAAAAACCGCATCACCGTACAGGCAATAAATGGAAGATTTATCCGAATTACGATTTTGCTCACGGCCAGTCCGATTACATTGAAGGCATTACACACTCATTGTGTACACTGGAATTTGAAGTACACAGGCCATTGTACGACTGGTTTCTTGACCAAATTGCCGAACCTGGGAAAATACGTCCCCGACAGATTGAATTTGCTCGGCTCAATCTGACATACACCATCATGAGCAAACGTAAACTGCTTGAACTTGTTGAAGGGAAATATGTCAACGGATGGGATGACCCTCGGATGCCAACAATTTCAGGACTACGGCGCCGGGGCTATACGCCTGCATCCATCAGGCTATTTTCTGACCGCGTCGGCATAGCCAAACGTGAAAATACCATTGATGTGGGATTGCTGGAATGGGCTGTACGTGAAGACCTTAATAAAATTTCACAACGGCGCCTTGCTGTTATGGATCCTTTAAAAGTTGTTATTACCAATTATCCGGAAAATAAATCTGAGGAACTGGAAGCCATTAACAACCCCGAAGATCCCTCTGCAGGGAAACGAACCATCCCTTTCAGCAGGGAGCTTTACATCGAACAAAAAGACTTCATGATGGATCCGCCCCGGAAATTTTATCGCCTGGGACCCGGCCGTGAAGTACGATTAAGGTATGGGTATTTTATTACCTGCAACGATGTGATTCAGGATGAAAACGGCAATGTGAAAGAATTGCATTGTACCTATGATCCTGAAACAAAAGGGGGGAAATCACCTGACGGCAGAAAAGTAAAAGGAACCCTTCACTGGGTGAGTAAACACCATGCTGTGCCTGTTGAAATCAGACATTACGACAGATTGTTTAGTGTTGAAGACCCTTCTGATGTCCCTGAAGGTGGTGATTTTAAAGACAACCTCAATCCGGATTCCCTGGTCGTAAGTACAGCTCTTGCTGAGCCTTCGGTGAAAAAAATCTCCCCGGAAACGCACATTCAATTTGAACGTACAGGTTACTTTTATGTTGATCCGGATACATCGAATGATAACATGGTGATTAACGAAACCGTGCCCCTCAGGGATTCATGGTCAAAAAAATCAAAAAAGAAATAACATGAAAAATAAAGCGCTTTTCCCCGGTTCTTTCGACCCCATTACGGTTGGGCATGAGTCCATTGTAAAAAGGGCATTGCCGTTGTTTGATGAACTGGTCATCGGCATTGGTGTTAATCAGGATAAACACAAACTGTTCCCCTTAGATAAACGCGTGGAATGGATTAAATATCTGTTTAAAGATGAAAAAAAACTCAGTGTTGAGGTATTTGAAGGCCTTACTGTTGATTTTTGCAAAAAAATCAATGCCCGGTATCTTTTGCGTGGTTTGCGTACATCCGCAGATTTTGAGTATGAACGTGCTGTCGGACAAACCAACAAAGTGCTGGATGCTGGTATAGAAACGGTGTTTTTGCTCACACGCCCTGAACATACTTTTATTTCCAGTTCTATTGTGAAAGATGTGTACAAAAGCGGAGGCGATGTGTCAAAATTCATTCCCAAAGGCATGAAACTGGATGTGTAGCTGTGTTGTTCCCTATCAGGGATATTGAAAAGTTCCGTTATTATGAATGAAGCCGTTCCCAAACGTATCCTACGGTTTATACACGAGCACCATGTGTTAACATTGGCAACCAGCCATGATGATTTGCCTTATTGTGCTCATTGTTTTTACGTATGGCTTGATAAGGAACAAGCTTTTGTGTTTACATCCGATACGGATACACGCCACATTGTCGATGTGCAAAAAAATGATTTTGTTGCTGCTTCTGTTGTCTTTGAAACACGTCATGTAGGAAAAATTCGTGGCCTCCAGATACAGGGGACACTGGAAAAAGCGGCTGAACAATGGTATAAATCCTGCCGCAAAGCTTATTTAAAAGCATATCCATATGCCATCCTTAAAAAAACAGACCTGTGGATGCTAAAGGTGAGTTTTCTGAAATTGACCGACAACCGGCTGGGTTTTGGGACAAAACTAACATGGGGACATCCGGATGCACATTGATATTCACAACATATGGCCACAATACCAACTCATTGATTCAGGAAACAGCAAAAAAAAAACTGAAACGCGATTTTTTGCCCCTGGTTGAAAAAACAATAACATCATGAAACCCCGGGGCCATCTTATCATTAGCTTGTATGCACAAAATATGGATGTTGATGATTACGTTATGACCATGTGCAGGAATTATGGGTTTGAACTGCTTTTTAAAGATAAGATAACAGGCATTTCCCGGTCCCGGTACAATACCGTTGTTGACCACGGTTACATTTTACGTTTTGTTAGAAAATAATGAGTCCGCTCTAAAAAGTCAAAAAATCCTCACAAAATCCTGTTTTTAATCATAAATTTATTACTTTTGATATGTAAAATTTTATTAATGTAAAAATGATTAAATATTTGAAAATACTTGTACATAATTACAAACGATGCCAATCGAATAAAACATTAAATATCAAAGCATTAAATGTTTTTACTCTAATTTTTGGTGAGTTTGGGTTATAAACAAGTTAAGCGTAATTAAAATACAAAAGGATATATAATGGAATATGTTAATATGAAACCTGGAGACTGGATTTGTCCAAAATGCAATAAAATAAATTTTGCAAGAAGAGAAAAATGCTTTGAATGTGGGACATCAAAACCTGACAATATAGTAGAAATGAAATCAGGGGATTGGAAGTGCCCTGATTGTAATGAAATTAATTTCGCAAGAAGAACATTTTGTTTTAAATGCAATGCCCCAAGACCTTCACAAGATAGAACTAACCAAAAACAAGGTGATTGGTTTTGTTCCAACTGTAATGAGTTGAATTTTGCGAGTAGAGAAACTTGTTATAAATGCAATCATCCAAAAAGTGAGCAAAATACAAATAACAAGATAGAAATTATTATAGGAGATATAACTAAACAAAATGTAGATGCTATTGTAAATGCAGCAAATAAAAGTTTATTAGGTGGCGGGGGTGTTGACGGTGCAATACATAAGGCAGCAGGTTCTAATTTATTAAATGAATGTAGAACTCTAAATGGTTGTGAGACAGGACAAGCAAAAATTACAAAAGGGTATAATTTACCTGCGAAATATGTTATTCATACAGTTGGTCCGATATGGAACGGAGGACAGAACAATGAAAATGAACAATTAGCAAATTGCTACAAAAATTCTTTAATACTTGCCATTGAGAATAATATAACATCTATTGCATTTCCATCTATAAGTACAGGTGTTTATGGATTTCCAATAGAACAAGCATCGGAGATTGCATTAAATATAATTTCTAATTTCATAAGAAGTAATTCTTCTATTGAAAATATCAAGATAGTTTGTTTTGGTAATAGACCTTTTGAAATTTATAATCAAAAATATCATCAATTAAAAAGAGATAAAGCATGACTGAAGTATTAAGTTTATGGTTCAAATTATTGACGCTATTTGAACAAGCAAATCATTTAGTAAAAGAAGGAGATTGGTTAGAAGAAGATAAAAGAGAGTTTTACGATTTAAAAGACACCTTTCTTGATTTACTTATCAAACAAAATCCTGAACAATTAAGAATTAACTTGTTATATGTTCCATATTTTAAATATAGTACTATAACCAAAGATAAAGCAGGTGATTTAATGCGTTCTGATTATAATAAAATGCCTTTCGAATACTATCTATCAAAGGTTGAACCATGTGAACTTGACATTGAAATACCTGAAAAAGCAACAATAGAAATGGAAATAACTTGTGAAAATAGACAGTTTTGTTTTCATATTCCTCTAAATAAAACTATGGGTTGGAACATAGATTATAAAACATTATCCAAAAAGGTATGGCTTTCAAGTAAGGAATTTCATAGAAATCAAATGAAATCAATTAAACATGAAATCAATGAATTAATGAATGAGATAAATAAAAAATACGCTTAATAAATAGGAATATGAGCGGTGCGCAGCACCCAGCGAGTATTCCCGGCCTGCCCCGTGGAATCTTTTTTATTCAACGGGGTTGAACTAAATTCTTTTGCCGGAGCTATGCACTTTAAGACAGATTTGATGGTTTTTATGAAGGAGAGATGATGATTTCAGGCTTTAATGATGTTCAAAAAATCGGCAGTTTTATTACAGGGAGTT
>JAYENB010000246.1:0-1998 GCA_034721855.1 Bacteroidota bacterium | reverse complement strand
TGATTGCGGAAATCGTCCAGGCGGTATCAAGATATGATTCAACATTCTCTTTTTTCTGTATTAAAGCTGCCTGAAATCCGGTCTGAGAAAATGTTTCCAGCGTGGATATGGCAAGCATTGCAATGCCGAGGAGACCAAAATCTTCCGGAGCAAGGAGGCGGGCAAGGATAATGGTCCTGACAAAGCCGAGGCCCCGATTGATGATCCGTAAGGAAAAGACCCATATCCCACCGCGAACAACCTTTTTTGAAAGGGATTCGGAAGAGATTGGTTCCATTGGTTTGATTTGTTCCATTTGTTCTGTTGGTTGCAGAGCTTAGAGCATAGAGACACTACCTCGCACAAACCTGTTTATTTGAGTGACTTTATAAAACATGTTATCATCCTACAAAGCCCATCTATCTCTGATAGAATGTGATTCTTATATTCCATGAGCTTAGATATTTCGTTTATAGTATCAACAGATTTTATCAGCTTCACTTATGAATGAGTCTTTGGTTAACTCAAAAGAATCGGCATCCATTAGACCTGCCACTTCTTTTGACAAATAGTTGAGCAGAAACTCTCTGGCAACTTCCCGCCTGGAGAGCACTTCTTTTAAAAAACCGGTCATCGGGGGTTGAAAGCTCAGCGGCGCCGCTTGCGGCATCCGCTGGAGCATTGGGTTAGGCGTCTTAATATTTCGGCTCAAAAAATAGAGTAAAACCATGTTTTTTCAGATATTCTTTCAGTTGCTTATCTACCGTCCAAAACCCTGCATTCAATTGCAAAGATAAAGCGATAAATGGAATGTCATCCTCGTCAATGTTCTGACATAATCTGAATGCCTGAGACCTGTGTTCCGAAGCAACAAAACCCTCGGTGACAAATTCAATTTTACCGAGTATCCGGTGGAACAATTCGTAAATTTCGGCTTCTGGCAAAGCAGAATACCTCATGATTTTTTCTTTTTTCTCAAACAGTTCGCCGATAATATAGTTCGGAGCATAGAAAATGTGTGCCGGATCAAAAAAAGTGTCACGCATTCTCACATTTTTTCCCAACAATAAGGAAAAAATCATGCTGGTATCAATCACAATCCGCATTGATTATGCCTTTTAAATACTGTTCCCGATTCTTTTGCCACCAGTTTTGTTTGATTTCTGTTCCGATTTTGGTGATTTCATCGCTGAAATCCGCTTTCTGAATCAGCTGCTCGGTTCGCAGTCGTTCAAATAACCGATTTAACGATTCAATATTTATAAATGAAAGATCAACTGTTATTACTGCCTGATTCCCAACAGACTGTATGCTGAAATTCCTCATATTTCTTTCCTTTCTGCCTGATACTGACACACTTTTGCCTGTAAAAAAGTTAAATAATATAAGATGCCAATTTTTAAACAAACTTAGATTCTTTATGTTGTAATCGACAAACGCCTAACCTTCTATTTAACAATTGTCTCACTGCTAATAAAAATACAACCATCGTGAAGACAGGCTGGATTATAGCCCCAAGGCCCCCCAGAACAGTCTGTTTATATCGAACCTTGATATCCCTTTTGGTCAAAAAATAGAGAAGCTCTCGATAATTCCAAATCTCCTTCAGGTCGACAGGAAGCCACCCCTTTTTCGGTTCGATAATGGTTGTTGGTATTGTGGAGTTAGTCATATGTTTTTCACGAACGCTTTGGATTTTCAAATTTGGATATAGATGTCGGCATCGATTACTAACCTTGCCTTTAATACTGATATTGTCATATCCAAAATATCCATTCTTTGAAATAGAGGATCTTCGGATAGCTTCATCAATTCATCCAGAATATTTTCAATGCGTCTTTTCAAAATAAATCCTTACCTTTTGAAGCTCTTGCTCCATATCTTCCAGGGCGGTGACAGCCATATCCCAGTCATAATAATCCTGTTCTTCTGCAAAAGCGGGCTTAGATTCTTTGATTCTCATTTCAAACTTATCAAAAGTTGTGCAATATTTTTTTTCGAACCCGTAAATAATAAATC
>JAYENB010000245.1:0-1999 GCA_034721855.1 Bacteroidota bacterium | reverse complement strand
CGGGGGCATCGGTTCCCTGGCACCCAATCAGCGTAAACAATTGTCCATTTTCGGCATGAGGGCTTTGCTTGGCGGGATGCTCGCTTCCCTCCTCTCTGCTACCATGGTGGGGATTATCCTGGGGTAAGAATTGATTGCTTATCTCACTTGCCGGGTTGGGATATAAATCCGCATCAAGGATTTTTTGGTTTCCTGCAGCATTGCTCCAGGGCACGGACATGCGGAATATCCAGTTATCGTAATCTCCGAAAGGTGTGACATTTAAATCACCAGATTGCGTTGCATTATAAATTGCCATAGCAATTAATAATGCAGAATTTTCTTTATATATATTTACATAACCGTCATTTTCATAACTACCAAAGACTTTATTCCACTGAATATTACCACTGATATCCAGGCCAACAAACCATGCATCTAACATACCTGATACATAAGCATCTTCCGTTTTCTCAAATCCGCTATCAGATGAAGAACATCCACCAAGAATAACTAAATTATTTTTTATAATTATAGATTTTGCACTTTCTGAATTTGTACCTCCCAGTGTTTTATCCCATACCGGGTTAAAATCCAGGTCTGTTTTTATCAACCAGTAATCAAATAAACCACAGCAACTGTCAGTTTTATAACCTGATATATCGCCATTACTTGTACTTAAAATATACAAATTATTATCATTTAATGCTAAACAACCCGGATAAAAATCATCAAAACCATTACTACCAATTGTTTTTTCACTAATTAGTGTTTGTCCATAATGTCCGATATCTGCGTTGTTGCTCAAATTTCAAATCCTCGAATACATTAGTATACTGCGGTTTGAAATTTTCGCACGCCTTAATCTCGAACATTATGAACTAAACACTCGACATTATAGACAGACTCTAATTAGGGTCCCATCTGTTGCATCAACTTTTAGCAACCATAAATCTTTATTCCCTATATTATCTTCTGATTTTTCATACGATGCCTCAGAACCAGAATATCCGGCAATATAAATTTGCCCGTTGATACTATCTGCTACCAATGTTTTAGGATAATCACTATCATTACCACCGTAGGTTTTATCCCACAACATATTACCTGCGGTATTTGTACACACCAGCCAGTAATCTGCCCCTCCACGGTTAAACCCGGATTTCACCCCGGATACACCGGATGATGAAGAACCAAGCAAATACAATTTATTATTGAAAATAACGGCGTCATGTAAATATTCAACCACATCGCCACCATAAGCCTTTTGCCAGATTTCATTGCCATAGGCATCAAGTTTTATTACCCAGTAACTAACCTGTCCATAAGCATCCACTGTTCTATTGCCACTTGAAGTCCCCATAGCATATCCACATAAATAAATATTTCCTGCAGCATCATGAAGCATTGTTCTAGCTTCATCAAGAGATTCCCCGCCATAACTCAACTGCCATTCATCATTGAACAAACTATCGGTTTTTATCAGCCAATAATCACTATCACCATAGTTTTGTACCGTTTTATTTCCATTTATTCCGGAAACAGAGGTATTCAGGATATAATACCCACCATCACAACTTTCAATGATATCAGCAGGGGTATCGTAGTCATCTCCACCATAAACGGTTTGGTCAGTCAATTCAAAATACTGCGCACTCAATGGTGCGCAGTAAATGAATGTAATCAATATATTATGGTACATAACTTTATTTTTTTATGGTTTATATTGATTTTTTTGAATTATCGCTAAAGATAAATTGATTAATTAATCTTCCTTTGGGAATATCCATTTCAGGATCAATTTTGACAGTCTTTGATTCACTTTCCTCATCTTTCCCATCATTCTTAATTTTTTCATTATGTATTAAATTTCCATTTTTATCATACAAATTATGAGTCCACTCCAAAAAGTCACAAAACATAAACTTGCTTAGAATGGCGTAAAAATTCGTTTATCAAGATAATTTACAATTTTAGTTTTTTATACGATTCTAAACGCGTTAAATTAAGAATTAGAAAA
>JAYENB010000244.1:0-2007 GCA_034721855.1 Bacteroidota bacterium | reverse complement strand
CAGCATTTTAAACTTGTGAGACTTTGTGTCTTTGTGTCTTAGTGGCAAGGCAATGACTTTTTAGACTGGGCTCACAAGACATTAAAAACAAAAAAATATGTATTTTCGCAAAGAAGTAATAACTACTCACCGCAAAGACGGAGAGGCGCTAAGTCACGATAGCACGAAAGCACGATTGCATGATAGCACGATGTCATACTTTCATGCTGTCGTAACATCGTCACATTGCCCTATCGTGCCTTCTCGCTATCGTCATTTCTTAGCGCCTTAGCGTCTTAGCGGTAAAAAATGTATACAGCTTAATAGTTACAAAAAGTAATTTTAGTATGAACTGGTATTTGTTTTGGGTTATCATTTATGTGTTGGTGATATTGTATTTCACAGTAAAACATGTACGGCATAAGGATGTTGACGGCTACCTGATCAACAACCGTAAAACCCGAACATTGCCTTTGGTATTTACAACGCTGGCTACCTTTGTTGGTGGTGGTGTGTGCATGGGATTGATTGCCATGGGATACACCTCAGGGCTTGCCGCAGTAGCCATAGGGATAGCTTATGTGATTGGGTTTTTTATACTTTACTTTTTTGCCGGAAAAATCCGCGATTATGGTGCTGAGCATAACATTTATTCCTTTGCCGAATTTTTGAACAGGCGCTACCTGAAAAAACACCGGACTTCAAGTTTTCCGAAAACATTCAGTGGAATGATAAGTGGTATAAATATACTCATCTTCTTTTTTCTGACGGCAGCACAGTTTGTAGGCATGGCAAGTTTGCTCCATCATGCATTTAGCGTAGGGTATCCCATTGCTGCAGGCATTTCTTTTGTGCTGGTAATTGGATACACGGCTCTGGCTGGCTTGTCCGGGGTAATTGTTACTGACAGCATACAATTTGTGGTCATCGTTTTTATGATCGCAGCGATTTTCATTCCCGGTGTTTTATCTGATACTAACAATTTTACCAGCCTAAAAAGTCTGGATCCAAGCATGCTGAACGGCACATCAGAGGGATTGTTGTTTCTACTCGGACTCCCATTACTATTGGCGCCGTCGGTGCTGACACGCATGGATATCTGGCAGCGTACCCTGGCAGCCAAATCGGCACGAACTGCCAAACGGACGGCGTGGATTTGTGGCTTATCAATGCTGCCGTTTTACATCATATTTCCGTTGGTAGGCATGGCATTACGCGTTGATCTGGGGGCCGGCATAGACCCCAATCACGCTACGTTTGAATTCCTGGCTAAACATACAGCACCCGTGCTGCTTGGATTTGCAGTAATAGGCTTACTGGCTGCCCTGATGTCTTCGGCAGATTCGTTTCTGAACATTGTTGCCATGACCGCTGTACGGGATTTTGTAAGCTGGAAAAAAAACGGCATCACCAAAGCCAAAAGTTTTAAATACATGCGCATTGCTGTTTTTCTTTTTGGTGCGGTTGCGCTTACAATGGCTTTGTTTTTTGCCAATATTGTTAATTTGTTTGTGGCCGGCATTACCATGAACATTTTGTTTACCCCCATCACAATACTTGCCCTTGTGAAGAAAGATGTGTATAAATACAAATTTGCTGCTTTTTCGTCCATTATCTCGGGGGCTATCGTCATACTTGCGCTGTTTGTGTATGGTTTTGCCACCCATAACGACAGTATTTTAAAAATGGCATTTATCCCTGCCACCCTGGTTGCTACCATAGCTTTATTTATTGGATTGTGGCGTCATAAGCACAAGGGAAACAGGGTGAAGTGATCTATTTCACCCCAAAGGTTAAGACATTGGGCTCAATTTAAATAAAATGGTGTTAGAAATATTTGGTTCTATTGAATTAGTTGGCAATCTGCAGTAACCTAACCCAAACCCAACTATGAAACACCCGTGCGTTTACATCATGACAAATAAGAATAATACAACCCTGTACTGTGGCGTAACCTCCGACCCAATGGGCAGGATAAGGAAACATAGAACCAATCATTATACAAGCAGTTTCACTGCAAGATACAAC
>JAYENB010000243.1:0-2009 GCA_034721855.1 Bacteroidota bacterium | reverse complement strand
AGCTCCCGCCACCATGCCAACAGCAAGCAAAGCATAAACATCAGCCGGTTACCAAAAGGACTGTATGTCATCAAATTCAAATCCAATGACGGGAAAGTTTCAGTTGAAAAACTGGTGGTGTGGTAATGAAAATATAACCCGGGATTTTGTGTTAAACCACTAAGTTATTTGTTTCTAATCAGTATAAACAATAGTAACTACTATAGCGTTTCTTAATTAAAGAACGAACTACTAGTGTACAGTCCTGATAATTTGATTTATAATTCGCCTATGGCTTTTTCCGGCGGGTTTATTTTCAATCGCGGATTGCTGTTGATAACAGAAGGCGGCACAGGACAGTCAATGTACAGACGCTCAAGGTTCCTGAGCTGGTCCAGTTTGTCAGGAATTGACATGATACCACAATCACGCAAATCCAATTCTACCAGGCTGTTGATTTCAAACAGGCTTTCAGGTAAGCCATCGAGGTAATTTTTTCCTACCTGAAGGTATTTCAGGTTCTTTAAAACACCTATACTTTCAGGCAATCGCTTAAGATTATTGTGTCCGAGGAACAAAATTTCCAGTGATTCAAGTTCACCCATACTTTCAGGCAATGATGTGAGTTCGTTGTAACGCAGATCAAGGTATTCAAGGTTTTTCAGAGCCTTAATGGAATCACTGATATACTCAATGTCATTGAATAACACAGTGAGATATTCCAGGTTTTTAAGCCGAGCAATTTGCGAGGGAATCCTTCTCAGGTAATTTCTGCTCATGTTTAACTTTTTCAGGCGATACATCCGGAACACCTCGGGCGGAAATATTAGCCTGTCATCATTCTGTAAATTCAGGTCAGTAACTTTTGAAATCTGATTCGCTTCTGATGGGATTTTGTTCATTTTGAGTTCGTTGGCTTTTTCATGCGATAAACCAGGCCGGAAATAGATGCCAACCTGCAAATTGGAATATGGTAAATCATTCACAGGCAGCGTGTAATTGGCATACATGGCCCACTGGTCACTGAATTCAGCTTCCATCCCAATGACAGCTTCCAGTTGATTATCATATCCTGTGTTCCAATCGTAGGTATGATAATGAAACCTTAATTCTTTATATACACTGCTTGCCAACACAGCATATCTGAATCCGGCACGCAAGGTAAAATAGTCAAAAAAAGTAAATTCAGGCATCAGGTCAAGATCCACATACCTCAAGCGGCATTTATATACCATGTTATCTGTATTTGCCCCTCTCACACTGTATTGCAAGGCACCGTATATGCCCAAATTACTGTTAAGATGATATCGCATGTGGCCACCGGCATACATTAAACTAGCTCCATCAGAAAGGCTGTCTTCATGAACGAGGTTTGTAATGCCAACACCCATTTGGACACCATAATCAATACGTTTGTGCGGGTTGTTTGTATCCTGCCCATATACCATAGACAGACAAATTATCAAAACAATTGCCAATGCTATTTTTTTGTACATAACAGCACCAATATACATAAAATTGTGGATTTGTCAAACATTTGAAAGTGTGGATGAAAAAAACAAAACAGTGGTAAGCCAACCCGGTACGGTTACTAGAAAGTATTGGACAGGTATTCGGGTTCGGGGATAGTTCCAGAGTATGAAAACTCAAACCGTAGGTAGGAACCGGACTGGCAAACCACTGTTTTTTTCTTTGTGTTGTGTGGCCTATTTTTAATAAGCAGTTTTTTGAGAACTTTATTTCGTAAGCAGGGATTTATATCCTCTACGACAAAATAACGAATTTCAAATTTTCTTATTGTATCAAAATGATTAAAATTTATTCAAACTATCAATGCTATAAACTTTTTCATAGTGGCACATGTTTTACAAACCTCTACAAATATACTAAGTAACCATTCACAATATTTATTTAACATCAATTTCTTAGTTTATACATTTTTATAATTTCTAATTGACCTAATTGACCTAATTGACCTAATCAATACCCAAATCCCAATGTGTAAAATGTTAACTTACTTTTTTATAAAT
>JAYENB010000242.1:0-10268 GCA_034721855.1 Bacteroidota bacterium | reverse complement strand
GATATGATGCACCTGACCGTCAACCCGGCTCCTACAATTAATTTTGTTTCTGAGCAATCCGTTTGTGACTATGAAGTACCTGTATCTTTTGATGCTGGTTCAGGTTATTCATATAATTGGAATACTGGCGAAACCTCACAATTCATATTCACATCAGAAACCGGAGAATATTCTGTTACAATAACGGATAACAATGGATGTACTACATCCGATACCACTGTATTGATTGTCAACTCATCTCCTGAATTTGACCTGGGTTCTCCTGTTGATGTTTGTGATTACAATGCTCCATATACAATCGAATCTGTGCCGGGCATGGATAATTACTTATGGAGCAATGGCGAACATACCGAAACCATAGATGTGAATGCAACAGGCAGTTATATATTGACTGTCACTAACGATAACGGCTGTACATCAAGCGACAATAAATTTGTCAATATTCACAACCCGCCTGCTATTAATTTAGGCCCTGATCAAAGTGTTTGTGAAACAGAAACCCCAATAGAACTCAATGCAGGTTCTGCAGAATTATATGCATGGAATACCGGATCAAATGAACAATATCTTGAAATAAATTCAACAGGAAATTACTCAGTTACCATTGCAGATCAATACGGTTGTACCAATTCTGATAATGTCATTGTAAATGTAGATGCCATGCCAAATGCAACTATCGTATCTGATCCTCACTGCTGTATTGATGATGATGAATTTACCTTACTTGCAATGACATCAGGCGGAACATGGTCAGGTATAGGCATTACAGATGCTGATGAAGGAACGTTTTCACCTGCCATTGCCGGTATCGGATCAAGTCAGGTACTTTATACCATTACACAGGGTGAATGTACAGCATTATCCGGAATACAGATACAGGTTCATGGCCTTCCTCCCGTTGAAATCGTTGACCTGACATCACCCTTATGTCACGGGGATGCTAACGGCAGCATTACAGTATCTAGCCCCGGAACAACAGAACCTAATTTCACATGGCCCAATGTTGGTTATGGACCAGAAATAAATGACCTGATTGCAGGTGACTACACAGTCATTGTTGAAGACGCTTATGGTTGTAAAAACACAGAAGATATTGTACTTGATGAACCAGCTCCTGTTGATGCTTCATTTTCCAACATTGATCATGTTAGTTGTTACGGCGGTTCAGATGGCTCAGCTACTATTGTTGGAACTGGTGGTACTCCACCTATTAAGTATTACTGGAACACCGGCTGGGAATTACCAACCCTCCCCAACGTTGAAGCAGGTGAATATACGGTTTCAGTAATCGACTACCATAACTGCATGACTGTTAAATCTGTACAAATAACAGAACCTGAACCTTTGACTGTTAATGAAACAGTAAGTCATGTACAATGTGGACAAAACGGTGGCTCAATCACCCTTAACCCATCAGGAGGAACCCCAGCATACAATATTAATTGGAGTCATCCCGGATTTGAAGGGACAGAACAAACTAACCTGCCACAAGGCACATATGTAGTCAGTATTCAGGATGCTAACGGATGTACTGTGAATGCCAACATGATTGTATATACTGTAGGAAACATTGATGTGAACATCAACGAAATCAACAGCATAGAATGCCAAGGTGACAATGACGGACAATTGCATGTGTACAGTACGGATGCCGTTGAACCAACAGAAATTATGTGGAACACAGGCAATACCAATGATACCATTTCTGATCTGTACCCGGCTATTTACAGCGCAACCATCAGTGATGCCCTGGGATGTACAGGCAATGATAACCACAACCTCACATCACCAGAACCAATCGAAATACATTTCATAACAGAATCCGTTACATGCCATGGTGATAACGATGGTATGGCTGTTGCTATCCCAACCGGCGGCACATGGCCATATCAATTTAACTGGGAAGGAATGTATGATAATGATACCATCAGTAATATGCCTCCTGGTAATTATGACCTGACTGTTACAGACGCCAACAATTGTACTGCCAAATCTAACGTATATATTCCCGAACCAGCTCCGTTGAATGCAAACATTTTACATCACGACATCACATGCTATGGCTATCATGATGGTAAAGCGTTGGCAGAAGCTTATGGTGGAACTGAACCGTATGATTACTTATGGTCATTCAATGGGTTAACATCACATAACAATGAATTAAGTAATCTTGGAGAAGGTAATTATGACCTGCACATTGAAGATGAACACGGGTGTGCTTTTGATACAAGCCTTATTATTACACAACCACCCCCATTAGTAGTGGATTATACTTATGAAAATCCATCTTGTATTGCTAATGATGATGGCTCTGTCGAATTTGAAGTATCAGGGGGAACTCCACCATATAATTATAACGCCAGTATGGCTACACAGAATTTGCCATATTTTGAAGGCCTGTCTGAAGGCAATTACAGTTTTACTATTACAGATGCAAATGGTTGTTCACAAGAATTGGAAACCATTGTGCTGATTGACAACCCTGTTGATTGCATAAAAATTCCCGATGCCTTTACTCCAAATGGAGATAATGTCAACGACACCTGGATTATTGAAAACATTGAAATGTTCCCCAACCACGTTGTCCAGGTATTCAACAGATGGGGTCAAGTTGTATATTTCAAAAAATATGGTAATGAACCATGGGACGGAACTTACAGGGATACACACAGAAAAGTTCCGACCGGTCCTTATGTTTATGTGGTTGATCTTCATAATGGAATGGAAGAAAAAACAGGAACAGTTACTGTAATTTATTAATGATTCATTACTTTCCATGGGGAATACAAATTTTTCAGCCTTATTCAACAGTATCACAGGTGTAGTTGGGTATTATCCTGCCATTGCATTTACCCTTTAAACTCATTTTAACATTTAATGTTACAAAACATAAAGAATATTAAGATTTTTTTTTTACTTTTGAATGATTATTAACGTAACTCATTAAATCATTAATATTATGGCTAAATTCAAAGGAGCAATCGTTGTTGATACAGAACACTGCAAAGGCTGTGGTGTATGTATCCCTGCGTGTCCAACCGATGTTATTTCACTGGCGAAAGCCGTTAATTCAAAAGGTTATAATTATGCTGAGATGTCAAACCCTGATGCATGCATAGGATGTTCAAATTGTGCTATTGTTTGCCCGGATGGTGTTATTTCAGTGTATAAATTAAAAGTTGCATAATTAAAAACCCCATTACAATGGATAAAGAACTTAGATTAATGAAAGGTAACGAAGCGATTGCAGAAGCTGCAATTCGCGATGGTGCCGATGCTTATTTTGGCTATCCTATCACGCCCCAATCTGAGGTCATTGAACATCTAATGGCAGAAAAACCTCATGAAAGAACAGGCATGGTAGTATTACAAGCAGAAAGTGAAGTTGCCGCCATCAATATGATATACGGAGCAGCAGGAGCTGGCAAGAAAGTCATGACTTCCTCATCAAGCCCGGGAATCAGCCTGAAACAGGAAGGAATTTCCTACATTGCAGGCTCAGAATTGCCTGCTCTGATTGCAAACGTTGTTAGAGGAGGCCCAGGTTTGGGAACAATACAACCAGGACAGGGAGATTATTTCCAGGCAACCAAAGGTGGAGGACATGGTGATTATCGATTAATTGTTTTGGCACCGGCTTCAGTACAGGAAATGTATGATTTTGTCGAATTGGGTTTCAATCTTGCGTTCAAATACCTCAACCCGGTAATGATACTTTCTGACGGGGTGATCGGGCAAATGATGGAAAAAGTTGAGATGGGACCACAAAAGAAACGCAGAACCGAAGAAGAAATCATCAAGCAATGTCCCTGGGCAACCACAGGAAAACCAAAATCACGAGAAAGAAATATCATCACATCCCTTGAGTTGGATCCATACAAAATGGAAGAATTCAACCTGAAACTCATTGACAAATACAACAAACTCAAAGAAAATGAAGTCAGGTACGAAAAAATACAATGTGATGATGCTGATTATATCATAGTTGCTTATGGGTCATCATCACGTATTTCCCAGGCTGCTGTAAAGCTGGGACGTAAAAAAGGCATTAAAGTTGGCTTATTGCGTCCAATTACCCTTTTCCCCTTTCCCACCAAACAAGTTCAGGAACTCATTCCTCAAACTAAAGGATTCCTTTCTGTCGAAATGAGCACAGGACAAATGGTGGAAGATATTAAACTCGCTGTAAACGGAGAACGCCCCGTTGAACATTTTGGGCGCCTTGGTGGTGTTATTCACACAGCAGATGAAATAATTGAAGCACTAGAACAAAAAATAATAGGAGGTTAATCATGGCTGATATAAAATTAGACGACATTATCAAAAAAGAAAACCTTGTGTATTCTAAATCCAAGGTAATGACAGATAAACCATTACATTATTGTCCAGGCTGCGGTCATGGAACTACACACAGACTAATAGCTGAAGTCATTGAAGAACTTGATATTCAAGACAAAACTATCGGAATTGCTCCTGTTGGATGTTCTGTGTTTATGTATGATTATATAGATGTAGATACTCAGGAAGCTGCTCACGGACGTGCTCCGGCTTTGGCAACAGGTTTAAAACGCACTATGCCTGATAAATACATTTTTACTTATCAGGGTGATGGTGATTTAGCTGCCATTGGAACTGCCGAAACCATTCATTCTTGCAACAGGGGCGAAAACATTACCATTATTTTCATTAACAATGGGATTTATGGTATGACCGGGGGACAAATGGCTCCAACTACTTTGGAAAACATGAAATCATCAACTTCCCCCTATGGCAGACAAACAGAACTCATGGGGAACCCTATTAAGATGACCGAAATAGTAGCTCAACTTGCAGGAACATACTATGTCACACGGCAGGCTGTACATACTGCCAGGCATGTCAGGAGAGCAAAAAAGGCCATCAGAAAAGCTTTTGAAAACCAAAAACTCAACAAAGGGACTTCTTTTGTTGAAGTGGTTTCAAATTGTAACTCCGGTTGGAAAATGCCTCCTGTTGATGCCAACAAATGGCTCGAAGAAAACATGCTGCCCTTTTATCAACTTGGAGATATTAAAGTAGATGGCAAATTAGTTAACAAATAAAATCTATTCGATATGACTGAAGAAATCATTATAGCAGGTTTTGGTGGACAAGGTGTTTTATCTATGGGTAAAATACTTGCCTATTCAGGACTGATGCAGGGCCAGGAAGTTTCCTGGATGCCCTCTTATGGCCCCGAAATGCGCGGGGGAACATCAAATGTAATTGTTGTTATCAGCGATGAACGCATTAGTTCGCCTATTCTGACATCTTTTGATACAGCAATCATTCTTAATCAACCGTCGCTTGACAAATTTGAATCCAAAGTTAAGCCTGGTGGAATGATACTGTATGATCCAAATGGTATTACCAGGCCACCTGAACGCAAAGACATCAACATCTATAAAGTGGAGGGCACTTCTGCCGCTGCAGAACTGGGAAATCCAAAAACTTTTAACATGATCGTGCTGGGTGGTTATTTAAAAATTAAACCCATCGTAAAAATTGAAAATGTAAAAGAAGGACTGAAAAAATCCTTACCCGAAAGGCATCATAAGCTTATCCCGCTTAACGAAAAAGCCATAAAACACGGCCTTGAAATTTTAGAAGAAATTCAAACCGTATAAAAACCTAAAAAAACCGTCTCAAAGGCGGTTTTTTCTTATCATTCATTCTATGATCAGCTTCCGTTCTCTATTACTGGATAATGGACTTCGCTTAATAATACATCAGGACAAAGCTACGCCGCTTGTGTGTGTAAATCTATTGTATAAAACCGGGGCCAAACATGAACATCCTCAACTCACAGGCATGGCTCATTTGTTTGAGCATCTTATGTTTTCCGGATCAGCCAATGCTCCAAATTTTGACCGGATTCTTGAAACGGCCGGTGGAGAAAACAACGCCTTTACAAACAATGATTTTACAAATTATTATGAAATCCTTCCGGCAGATAACCTTGAAACAGCACTGTTCCTTGAATCTGACAGGATGCAACACCTTAACCTGGATCAGAAAAATGTTGATATACAAAAATCTGTCGTCATCGAAGAATTCAAGGAAAACTACCTGAATCAACCATACGGCGATATTGATGCCATAATGAGGGATATGGCTTTTAAAAAACATCCTTATAAATGGTCAACCATCGGTAAAAAAATTGAGCACATAGAAAATATTTCTCAAAAAGCATTGCATGAGTTTTATAAAACCCACTATTCCCCTGGCAATGCCATCCTTGTCATCGCCGGCAACATTGACATAGATCATTGCTGCAGGCTCGTTGATAAATATTTTGGATCCATCCCATCTGCCCCCCTTCCAGGTAGTGAAATCCCAGAGGAACCTGAACAACATAACATGCACACGAAATTTCAACATGCTGACGTTCCCCAGGATACCATACTTATGGGCTTTCACATGCCCGGCAGATTTTCTCCTGATTATTACGCCGCTGATTTGGTTTCGGACATTCTTGCCAACGGCAGATCATCCAGGTTTTATTCCAAACTGGTTAGGGAAAAAAAGCTGTTTTCTGATCTGGAGGCTTATATTTGGGGCAGCATAGATCCGGGATTATTGATCATACAAGGTTTTCCTGCTTCAAACATCAGTCTTGATGACGCTGAACATCATATCTGGCACATTCTGGATGAATTAAAACAAAATCCGCCCTCATACAAGGAACTAACCAAAGTAAAAAACAAAGCATTATCTGCATGGATGTTCTCAAATATTTCCATTGAAAATAAGGCATTGCATCTCGCATACTTTGAAATGTTGGGTGATGCAGGCATGATTAACAAGGAAGATGCTGCCATTACCAATGTGAGCAAAGATACGTTTCATAAAACATCAAAGTATATCCTCTCAAAAAACAACTGCTCATTGCTCAAATACAAAGCCAATTATGAAAAATAACATTCCCCCTGTCAAACCGGTTTCCAAATTGACACCCCTGCCTGTTTATGAATCTTTACTTGATAATGGGTTGCAAGTAGCAGGATTTTTCAGTGATGACGTTAAAGTATTGAAAATTGATTTTGTTTTTGAAGCCGGGAAAGCACATCAAAGCAAAGCATACCTGGCAGCGTTTTGTAATGCCATGATCAGGGAAGAAAAACAAACAAAACATGCAGCCGGAACCGAAGCCCTGCTGGATTATTACGGCATTTTTCTGCAGCAAAAATTGCAAAAACATTGGTCAGTATTTAGTTTTTACGTTCCTGTGATGTATTTAAACAAATTCTTGCCTCTTGCCTATAAGATGTTGTTTGAACCGGAATTTACCGATGAGTCATTGCATTTTATCCGTGAAAAAACAAGGCAAAATCTCAGAAAAAATTTGCAGCGCACCGATTTTGTTGCAGATGCCAATTTGGATAATATGATCTGGGGAAAAGATCATCCCCTGGGGTATTATCCGACAGAACAGAAACTCGAACACATTAGCATTGATGATATTAAAACATTTTATGAAACACATTATAAAACCAATTGCAGGATTATCATCTCCGGATTTTTTCCTAAAAACATCCACACGCTGCTAAACAACTATTTTGGAAAATCACAAATGGTTTACAATGATAAAAGCAACCATACAGAGAAGTCTGCAGCTAAAAATCAACACCTGCAAATTCCCATGGAAAATAAATCACAAGTATCCATCCGATGGGGACAAATGTGCATTAGCCCCCACCATCCTGATTATTTTAAATTCAAAATCCTGAATACCATTTTCGGCGGATATTTTGGTTCAAGACTGATGCAAAACATCCGTGAAGATAAAGCCTACACCTATGGCATAAATTCATCAATTCAACCTTCAAGTTTCGGAAGCGAATTCAGAATTTCAACCGATGCCGGCAGAGAATACCTAAAGGACACCATTAGACAAATTGAAAAAGAAGCGGATGCATTACGAACAAAAAAAACACCCAAATCAGAAATAAAACTGGTAAAAAACTATATGGCCGGTGAACTTCTGAGTGCTTTCGACGGCCCTTTTAAACATGCGGGAATTTACCGGTATCTCATTGAAATGAACCTGGATTTTGATTATTATACCCGTTTCCTCGAAAATATAAAAAACACCACGCCGGAAGACATGCTGGTAACAGCCCAGCACTATTTGAATCTGAAAGATTTACATAAAGTTAGCGTTGGATCAGTACCGGATATACAACCATCAATGGAATAAGTGTAATTATTAAGCATCTCCACTTCCCCCCTACTCAGCCACAATAAAATTAGTGCTGTGTATGGTACCTTTATTCCCCGTAAGTATCAAACAATACATCCCCGCTTGCATACTGCTTCCGGATAAGTTGATCAGGTTGGTTTTTACATTGTTTTCTGATTGCGACAGATGTCCGGTGGCATCATACACTTTCCATTCAAACACTTCACCAGGTTTTCCTGAAAATTTCACATATCCATTGACAGTAAAAGGATTTGGCACAATACGGCAAAAACCATGATGATAATCACTACCATGCACAGCAGCCACATCAAAAAGATCATCCAGATAATAACGTGTAGAATCATGTGTATAAGCTGCTGCCCCATCTCGGTATGCACTGATGTTTATGTATCGGTGCTCAGGCACAAACTGCATGAACTGAATGTTGCCTGACACACCGGAATTATCCCGCATGATGCTCCAATTCTGTTCCGCACTGATGTTTTCGCCTGTTCCCATAGCACCAGCTACAGCATTGTAGCGGTAACAATAATTGTGTGCATCGTTTCTTTTAATCTGGCTGTTAGCTACATACAAATTATCACCCGGGATGTTATCATCATACGCATTGGTCCGGTTAACAATTTTGGGATCTGTGGGTGTGATGGCTGAAACCAGTGCCGTCAGACTGTCAACACCTAAAACAGCAGAAGTTAGGCATGAAATGAGGTACCCATCAGCGTATCCCTGTGCATTGGATTCAATAGCAGCCCTGAGGTCATTGGTGTTATGCTGGCCGTCACTATTATAATCTGCTATTTCAAGGGCATCACGCAATGTAAACCATACCGGTTGATATCCCTGATTTATCTGTGCCTGCTGCCCTGAAAAATCACTCATCATGTTCTGAAAGGCTGCCAGTCCATTTGTGTTGACACCCGACAATGCGCCTATCTGCCCAGCAAAGCCAATCATTACCCAATTTTGTTCATCGGGTTCTGATGGAATATGTGCTACCATAACCTGATTATCTGTGATAGAACTGTTGACTGTCCAGTCAAGATGTCGTGATATGACAGACTCTCCTGAAAGAGGGGTATTTATAGTAGCATCTCCCCAACTCATTAATGCAGAACATGCCGTTCCAAAATCCAGATGTTTAAAGCCTGAAAAACCCTGCAAATCCAAAAAAGAATTGGCCACCAGGATATCCCGGTAATCTATTCCGGTAGTATCCATTCCAGCATCCGCAGCCCCGGCAATGACACCCTCAGCCTCTGTGATGTACTTGTCATCAATGGCAATGTGCTGTCCTGCTGCCACCACTTCCTTGGCGTATGACATGTATGAACCAAACTCCGGTATCAGGTAATTGGTTAACAGATCGTACATATCACCAGCAAGCAAATATCCCTGTGCATAACCCCGCTCGTAATGATTGCCCCACACCTGCACAACGGTCAGGTTATCCGTTTCCGATAAAATCACGCCGTTGACATTTTCCTGTGCAATTATTGCAAAGTGAAAAGCAGTAATGAGCAATACAACAATAACAATTTTCTTCATAAGTTTGTAAACATTAGTTTCAACATACTAAGATAACAATTTTTGTTGATTTAATTTATGAGTTCAGTCAAAAAAGTTAAAATGACTTTTTTGACTGGATAAAATTTGAAAATTGATTTAAAAATCCTTAACTTAGTGGTATGATAAAGAATCATCACATCATTGTATTCCTGTTTTTGATCAACAGTATGACATTATCAGGTCAAAACATTGATATAACAGGTGGATCAAATAGCAATAAATTTTATGACTTTCAAGTTAGAGAATCTTCTTATACCTCTGATTTGGGATATACTATTAGGATTGGAATGGAAAATATAAAAGTTGATTGGTTAACTTTGCGACTTACGTTAAGTTATAACAAATATGGCGGAGAACTAGTGTCATGTCAAGCCTAAGATGATGGTTAAGTTGAAGTTATTTTTTGATTTTTTCAAAATAAAAAAAAGTAAGCATAGCCATAGCTACGTGAGTCTTTTTTTTATGAAGAAAAAAACGAAAA
>JAYENB010000241.1:0-10278 GCA_034721855.1 Bacteroidota bacterium | reverse complement strand
TAAGTATTTTTGTTGATCATCCGGTAAGCATACCTGATCTGACAAACGATTTTGCATTGAACAATGCATATCCCAATCCTTTCAATTACGAAACGAACATAGACTTTGAAACCGGCACAAAAGGCATCGCAACACTGAGGGTATATAATATTCTTGGAAAATTGCTTTACAAAGAAGAAAAGATGGCTTATCCCGGAAACAACCGTTTTGACTTTACAGGAAGTTCGCTTAAAGCAGGCACCTATATTTTTTCACTTGAAATGCATGGGAATAAAGAAACCGTACGTTTGATGAAATCAAGGTAAGAGGTGTTAGGTTTTATTTTATCACTGCTTTTTTATTAAATTCAAGAGTTATGCGCTAACAAGGCCGGCACTGATAAGCAATTTTTCCATTGCCTGTTGCATTTCACGCGATTTTTCTTTTGCGGCATTTGCAAACTCCTCATCATTTCCGGCATAAATAATCCCACGCGAAGAATTTACGATCAGTCCACATTGTTTGTTCATCCCATATTTTGCCACCTCTTCAAGGCTTCCACCCTGGGCTCCCACTCCCGGAACAAGCAAAAAGTGTTCAGGAACTGTTTTTCTGATATCTGCCAACATCCTGGCACGGGTAGCTCCCACAACATACATCATGGAATCCTTATCAGCCCACTGTAAAGATGTTTTCAACACTTTTTCATACAATTTATCTGTGCCATCACTGTGATATTGAAAATCACCGGCACCGGGATTCGATGTCAGTGCGAGGAGAATGACATATTTATCTTCAAAGCCCAGGAATGGAGCAACCGAATCTTTGCCCATGTATGGTGCCACAGTAACGGCATCGAAATCCATTTTTTCAAAAAATGCTCGTGCATACAGAGCTGATGTGTTTCCGATATCTCCCCGTTTTGCATCCGCAATGACAAAAAGGCCGGGAAAATTATTGCGGATAAATTTTATTGTTTTTTCGAGAGAGAGCAGACCTGAAGCTCCCAGGCTTTCATAAAAAGCCAGGTTTGGTTTATAGGCAATGGCATAAGGTGCTGTAGCATTTACAATTGCCTTGTTAAAATCAAAAACAGGGTCATCTGTGTGTTTTAGATGATGTGGTATTTTATTGATATCCGTATCAAGTCCAACGCAAAGAAATGATTTTTTTTCTTTGATCCTTTGAAAAAGTTGTTCACTGTTCATAAGTGGCCTTCTATTAATTCTTTTCTTTCAAGAAACAAATGTAATGAATAATTTGCATTGTCTATGAAAAACGCTGAAAATCTTGATGCGAAAGAATTATTAGAAGTCCCCTTAACAAATTGTGTTTTTATGATTCATTGGTTTCACTTTTTAGCCTTGCAGCGTTTTCAGCCATATTGAGTTTTTCAATGATTTCCATGAGATTGCCATTCATAATTTCCGGCAGGTTGTACACTGTCAGGTTAATGCGATGGTCTGTAACGCGTCCCTGTGGAAAATTATACGTACGTATTTTAGCAGAGCGGTCGCCTGTAGATACCATAGTTTTGCGCTTGGATGCAATATCATCAAGGTATTTTTGGTGTTCAAGGTTATATAGCCTTGTTCTAAGTTCTTTCATGGCGGCGTTCAGGTTTTTCAGTTTGGATTTTTCATCCTGACATGTCACTACAGTACCAGTGGGGATATGGGTCAGCCTTATAGCAGAGTAGGTTGTATTGACAGACTGTCCACCTGGGCCGGAAGAACAAAATTCATCCCGTTTGATGTCAGCGGGATTTATTTCAATATCCACTTCTTCGGCTTCAGGCAATACCGCAACAGATGCAGCGGAAGTATGTACCCTGCCCTGCGTTTCTGTCTGTGGAACCCGCTGTACCCTGTGCACCCCGGATTCATACTTTAGCACGCCATATACCCCATCACCACTGACATTAGCAACAATTTCTTTATATCCTCCTTGTGTGCCTTCGGTGGAACGTGTTGCCTCAATGTTCCAATTTTTAGATTCGCAGAATTTGGTGTACATTCTGAACAATTCACCTGCAAAAATACTGGCTTCATCACCGCCTGATCCTCCTCTAATCTCAAGTACAGCATTTTTCTCATCTTCAGGATCCTTGGGAATCAAAAGGAATTTGATTTTTTCTTCCATTGGCTCTTTTTTGGCATTCAATTCCTCCAATTCCTGTTTTGCCATATCACGCATCTCTTCATCGTTTTCTGTATCCAGCATTTCTTTGGCATCTTCAATTCCGTTGATAATCTCCAAATATTCATCATAGGCCTGGATGACAGGCTCAAGGTCTTTGTATTCCTTATTTAATTTGATGTATTTATCCATATCTGCTGTTACTGATGGTTCAGACAACAGTTTTTCAACTTCCTCATAGCGTTTCTTTACCCCTTCGAGTTTATTGAGTATCATGTTTTCTTTCATACCTAAAAGACAGGTTTAATAATTAAAAATTCCGTGTTCTGACTTAATTGTCAGTTTTTTTTCATCAGCATCTTCTACATGGCCTATGATTTGTGCTTCAAGATCAAACCCGTCAGCAATGTCAATAATGTGTTTTGCCGTGTTTTCATTCACATAAAATTCAAAACGATGTCCCATGTTAAACACCTGGTACATTTCCTGCCAGCTTGTTCCGGATTCCTGTTGTATCAGATTAAAAATTGGTGGGATATTGAACATATTGTCTTTCACAAGGTGCTTGTTCGAAACAAAACTCATAACTTTTGTCTGAGCTCCTCCACTGCAATGTATCATGCCGTGAATCTCACTGCGGTGGTTATCAAGCACTTTTTTCACGACGGGGGCGTAGGTCCTGGTTGGAGACAAGACCAGTTTACCTGCATCCATTCCTGTTTCCCGGATTATGTCAGTCAGTGATTTTGAGCCTGAAAAAATCAGTTCACCGGGAATTTCGGGGTCAAACGCTTCAGGATATTTTTCGGCCAGAACGTGGGAAAACACATCATGCCTGGCGGATGTAAGACCGTTGCTTCCGATACCTGAATTGTATTGATTTTCATACGATGTTTGCCCGGAGCTTGCCAATCCAACAATCACATCACCATGACTGATTTTATCGTTTGCGATGACATCTTCTTTTTTCATATGGCATGTCACGGTAGAATCCACTATTATTGTTCTGACAAGGTCTCCGACATCTGCAGTTTCACCCCCGGTAAGAAAAATATCAATATTCTGTTTGCGTAAATGTTCCAACACATCTTCAGTACCCTGAATAACAGCAGCAATCACTTCACCGGGGATTTTATTTTTGTTTCTACCAATGGTAGATGACAGCAGGATATTATCGGTAGCCCCTACACATAGGAGGTCGTCGAGGTTCATCACCACAGCATCCTGGGCAATGCCTTTCCACACGCTCAAATCACCGGTTTCCTTCCAGTACAAATAGGCCAGGGCAGATTTTGTGCCGGCGCCATCAGCATGCATGATATTGCAATATTTGTCATTTCCACCAAGTATATCCGGAAGAATTTTACAAAAAGCGTTTGGAAAAATACCTTTATCTGTATTTTTCAATGCATTGTGGACATCTTCTTTGGCTGCCGATACTCCTCTTTTGCTGTATTTCCCGGAAACATTCTTAACCATTGCCTTAGATGTTAAATTATTAAAATTAAAAGGCGCCCGTTACAAGACAAACGGGCGCCATCAATGTTATTTTCATAAGTTAAAATTCGCCGCCGCCAACTTCCACTTCAGCATCACCTTTTTTAATAACATTCTCATTTTCCACTTCAAAGGGGTCTTCTCCCGGTTCAAGCCCATAATTTTTTGCTTCGACACTAAATTCCGTTCTACGGTTTAGCTGATGTGCAATTTCCCGTTGTTCTTCTGAACGAAGATCAAGAATGAACCCTTCAGTGAGGATATCTCCGGGATCCAGGAAATTATGTTTTTCAGCCAGTGTTGAATCAATGACCCTGGGCATGGATTCCCCAAAGCCCCTCCAGGTAAGCCTGTCTTTATCAATGCCTTTTTCAGTGAGGTAATCGACACAGGATTTGGCACGCGCATCTGACAATTCCATGTTGTGTTCATCGCTACCCCTAAAGTCTGTATGAGCTCTCAATGCAATAGCGAGGTGATGGTTATCATTCAGGGTTTTCACAAGCCCATCCAGAGCCACTGTTGATTCAGGCCGCAATGTTGCTTTATCCAGGTCATATTCAATGTTAGGAAGTTCAATTATTTTCGGAATGCTTGCCATGTTAATATCAATGACAATAGATGTATCCCTTCTGACACCACGAGTGGTAAGGCTGTATGTATTAGCAAAATAATCTTTACCAACAGAGGCTTTTAGGATGTAATCGGTTTCCTCATCCAGGTTTTTAAACACATAGGTACCATCACCGCTGGTTTCAAAAGCCTGCTGTAGCCCTTCGTCTGTTATAAGCTGTATTTTCGCTCCTTTGATGCGGTAGGGATATTTAGGTTTGGTTGTATCTCTGACCACCCCCCTGACTGAAATATCCAAAGGAGGCATGTGGAACCGGTATATATCATCCATGCCTTTTCCTCCTGGCCTGTTGGATGAAAAATACCCAACATCCTGTTCTCCTTTAAAGATAATCTTAAAATCATCAGCTTGTGAGTTCATAGGAGGTCTCAGGTTAACCGGTTCTTCAAAACCACCATCTCCATCAGGTTTAGCTTCAAAAATATCAAGGCCTCCCATACCAACATGGCCATCGGAAGCAAAATATAAGGTACCATCAGATCTGATGGTAGGAAAGGTTTCATCGCCGGCGGTATTGATTGGTTCACCAACATTCATAGGTTGCCCCCATTCAGCTTTGGTGTCAGGTCTCGTCATTACATACAGGTCACTACCACCAAATCCGGTTGGAGTATTAGCAGAAAAGTATAATTTATTTTCATCAGGAGAAAGTTCCGGGTATCCCACTTCATAAGTTTCAAATCCGGGGATTTTAAGTTTTTTAACACCACTCCAGGCACGTCCGCGTTGAGTTGCTGTAAAAATCTGACAGGGAATATCAACATTATCTCCACTGAAACAACGGGTAAAATACATTAAATTACCTTTGTTGTTAACACACACAGCACCTTCATCCTCTTCGATATTGATGTTTCCACCAACAGGCATTGGTTTGCTCCAGTTTCCTTTCCTGTCTTGTTCGATCATAAATATGTCGGTAAATTTTTGCCCGCTTTTCAGGTTATTTCGATCTCCCATGGTGCCTTCCCTAGATGTAGTAAAAAAGACTATAGAATAATCTTCATTTCCCCAGGCGGGGGCAAAATCTTGTTTAAGTGAGTTAAAATATGCCATTGTATTTACCTCGTAACGTGCTGGTTGATTTTCCCATTTCGGAACCACCTTACACGATTCAATGCCTACTTTTGCCCTGTGGTCATTAGGCACAATATCCAGATAAGTTTTATACACTTCAATAGCATCTTCATAATTCCCATTCATACGCAGTGCATCGGCATAATATAACCTTGCTTCCGGTTTTAAACGCTGAGAATTTGCTTTGAGTGCTTTACGAAAAAATTCTTCTGCTTTTTGTGCATTTCTCATTTCACGATAACAATAGCCGACCCGGTATGCAACCAAAGCTGTTTGTTCAGAACTGTTCAAAGTTGGTAATGCTTCGGTATAATACTCAATGGCTTCTTCATACCGGTATTGGTCCCAGGCTACATCACCCTTTTTTACCCCTGTTTGTCCAAAGGCTGTGTAAATAAACAAGCCTGTGAAAAGCGTTAAAAATATTAATCGTTTCATAATATGTAGTTTTTCAGGTTACTAAATTAATTAATTCTATTAAAACCAAAAGATATTTAGATAAAAACATCAACGGATTTCCATAAACATGTCTTGTCTTATTTTTTTACTGCTTATTATATCCTTTGTTGTTATACGTTTACTTGCCGGGATGTATGGTTGTTTACGGAAATACACCTGGTAAACCTTTCCGTGTTCAATCCTGAATTCATAATTTCCATCAGGGGTAGTATGGGTTGATTCAATCACGTCACCATCTTGTCCGCAAAGTTCTGCCAAGACATTTTCAACGGGTTCTTTTGTTAATTTATCATACACTGTTCCATAAATCTGCACAGAAATCCCCGGAATAAAGAAATGATAAATATCGGATTTCCCGACACCGCCTCTTCGTTGAGATGTTAAAAATCCTTCTTCTTTATCATCTCTAAACACGATACCAAAATCATCGGCAGGTGAATTTACCGGGCATTGCATGTTTCTGACCTCATATGATGCTGTTCCGGTACATCTGGCTTCAATAATATCAAGACCTCCTATGCTGTTGTGCCCGTCAGAGGCAAAATACAACAACCCGTTTTTACGTATATACGGGAAACAATCGTCTTTTTCAGTATTGATATCGGGGCCGAGGTTTTTTGGGGAGCTCCATGGTTTGGATTTACGTTCACGTGTAACTTTATAAATGTCTTTACCGCCATAGCCACCAAGCATAGAATCAGCCACAAAATACAAGACACATTCATCATCAGAAATTGAAGGATGTCCGATGCTGATTCCTTTGGGAATACCAGGTATGATCACATCCCTGACATCTGCCCAGTATGAGCCTCTTCTTTTGGCTTTATATATTCTGCAAGGACGATCTGCATTGGGGTCATAATCACACCGGGTAAAATAAAGCACATTGTATCGCCTGTTCAGGCTGGCAGCACCTTCATCATACTTTGTATTAACGGTACCCCAGGATTTTATTGGCAGATTCCATTGACCGCTTTTATCCCGTTCTGCTTCATATATATCGGTAAAAAGCTGTCCAGATTCCAGGTTAATATCCGGATCATCAAGTATTGAGCGTGAAGACGTAAAGAAAATCTTATCGTAATCTTTATAGCCGTAAAAAGGGCAAAAATCCATTTCCCCAGAGTTCAAAATGGCGGCTAATTTAACAGAAATATTTGTCGGATTTTCGAGCATTTCCAGGGTGTGGTTTATTCGTTGAATTTCCTCATCCACCCTGGGATCATTGGGATGTATATTCTCATATTTTTCAATGCTTAGTAGTGCTGAATCAAATTCTTCATGTTGGAGGTATGCATCTGCCATTTCAAAATACATATTATCGTTTTGGTAATTGTATCTTTCAGCCCTGTTAAAATGTTCCAGGGCACTTTCATGGTCTGAAATTTTCATGTATGCTCTTGCTGTTTTGAATGATGCTTCAGCCCTTGTTTTCCTGGATTTATCGCCTCGTTCATAAGCTTCCTGGTAATGATCAATGGCTGTTTTGTATTGCTCGCGCTCAAAAGCATCATCTCCCCTGTTTATATAACGCTGTCCGAATCCGGGTTTTAACAAGCATATTAATACCAAAATCAACACATATTTCCCTGTTCTTAGTCTCATGATATTTTGCCCAAATTGTTATGGTGTAAAAATAGCAAAGCTCACTTGTTTAACAAAATCTTGCAAAATGGATGCCGAAAATTAGAAATGAACATAAAATTCAGGGAACTATTTACCGCAAATTTATGAAAGCACGATAGCACGATTGTAAGAATTCCGGGAATGGTATTTATTTATTTTAACGGATCAACTGCAATGTACCGCGTTTTTTAATGGGCCTTCCTGTTGAATCGTATGCCTGAATGATGTAGAAATACACTCCCTCGCTGGCGTTTTCATTGCCAAATATTTTTCCATCCCATCCTTTAGAGGGATCAGACCATTTATAAACAGTTTGTCCTGATCGGGATGTAATGATGGCACTAAACTCAGACAAGCGAGAATCAACCAACACTTTGAAATGATCAAAATACCCGTCATTATTGGGGGTAAAAAAGTTTGGAACACGTATGAGAGCCTGATCAGGTTTGATGTCTTTTTTAATCATCGAATCGGAGCATAATTTACCATCTGTTACGTATAATTTGACACTGTTGATGAGCTCATCAAGCTGAAGTTCTGGTTCTTTTGCCGTGCTTTGTAAATTCCCATTGACATACCATTCATAATAAAGGTTGTCAAAATATGGTTGATCTGCATAACTTGTCAGATTTGTGGTTCTGGCAGAAAATCCGTCAAGTGAGATCTCCAGTTCATAATCAGCTTTTAATAGTTCAGATTGGTCTATGGTAATTTCTGTGCTGTCTATGCATCCGCGAGTATCTTTCCATGTGAGTGTGTAATTGCCTGCTTCCAGATCAATGTATTTCCCAGCTTCCACTGTTTCATCATCGAGATAAATCTCAGTAATGTCCGGATTGTCCTTAATAAAAACAGACCCATTGTTTTTGCATGTATGCGATTGCAATTCATAATTAAGATCTGTTTTTTCAGGCATGACAAAAACGATGGTGTCAATTTGTTTTCCCGATTTTTCATCCACAATGTTGCATATTACTTTGACTGATGCAGATGGTTTAAATGTCAATTCGTATTCATTACCATCTCGTTTAACACAGGTCATATCATTGGATTTGGGGACAAATCCCTTATCCACAGCAACAACAGCACTATTGCCCGGACAGCAGGGCCTTTTTATAAGCCTGAATTTACTGTCCGATGCAATGAAATGTACTGCAATGGTGTCTGAAAACCTGTCAACTGAATCTTTTTCGGTTCGTATAATTACATACCGGCCAAAGTTTTGTGCGTATAATTGTATGGTATGGTTATTTAATTCTTTCAATTTAATTCCATCCGGTACTTGCCAGGTTCCATGTTTTGTTTTACAGAAAATCCGGCATTCCAGTGCATCAACAATTGTATCTTTTGATGTGAATATGTGTGGTTTTTCCAGGTAATGAATTTCATAATGAATGTTTCCTTCATCATCATTGAGGAGTATCATTTCATATTTGCCATAGTCGGGACAATACACAACGCATTCATTTTGTTTTGTATTAATGATTTCGGCTTCAGATTTACTGATCCAGTCGCCTGTTTTGTCTGCTGTAAGCATAACTTTGCTGCTATAGGTGTGTATAATTCTATGCTTAGCTGTATTAACGTCTTTTTTGTCAGTTTTTTCTTCAATACGTGTTTTGCTGTCTTTGTCAGTACTATCAGTATTGTTTTGTGTCGAAAGCGTTTGAGGGTGGTTATCAATTTTTTCCTGTGGTTGAGGAGCTGTGTTATCATGTGATGTTTTTTTACCAGACTGGTTATCGAAAACAACTAAAGACAGTATTCCAATTACTGCAACTCCGGCAGCAAACCAATACCCATAATGGTTAAATATATGTTTAAACCCCGGCCTGGGCTTGTTTGATTTTATCCGTTCAGACACTTCCCGGGATGGATTGATCTCCATCCTGGTCATTTTGTCTCTGATATGTTCATCAAATGCTTTCATAATGTATAACCTAAATTCTCCATTTCTTTTATCAAGGCCAACCTGGCTTTGCCCAACTGTGTTCGTGAAGTGTTTTCACTGATCCCTAACAACACTGCAATTTCCCTGTGTTTATATCCTTCCACCACATGCAAATTAAATACGGTTCGGTAGCCGATTGGGAGTTTCTGTATGCACTTTAAGATTTCCTTTTCCGTCAATTTTGAAATTGCATCGTATCCTTCATACTTAACTTGAACATACTCATCACCCTTTATTCGGTACAATTGATGATTTTTTGACCGTAACAGGTTAATTGCAGTGTTTACAGTTATTCGTTTCATCCAGCCTTCAAAAGAACCTTTAAATTTATACGATTCAATTTTATTAAATATGGTAAGGAATGATTCCTGCAGGATGTCTTCAGCCTCTGCCTGGTTTGTACTGTATCGCATACAAATCGCAAACAGAACAGGAGCGTATTTATCATAAAGCTTATTAAAAGCCTTTCCGTCTCTCTGTTGACATCTTTTAACAAGTTTTTTATCCTCACTCATTTTCTTTTCATTAATCAGACAATTTTTTGTTCTGTTTCGTTGCCTGAATTACAATAATAAGTTATTTATTACATAAAATTAATTAAAAAAGGCTGTCTCTCAGAAAAAGACAGCCTTTTTTCCATTTATCTATGGTTTATTTATTACTGATCAAGTGGAATGGTCCCTGAAGATCGTACACATATCCATCAATTCCTTCACCTTTGATGATGTAAAAATAAACGCCGGTGGATGCATAATTGCCACTGCTGAGTTTGCCATCCCAGCCGGCTTCTTCATCTTCATAGTTGTCCCATTCATAGATTGTACGGCCCCAGCGGTTCACAACTTTTCCATGGAAACTACGCAGTGTCTGCGCACTGACCTGGAAAAAATCATTCATGCCATCACCATTCGGGGTGAAA
>JAYENB010000240.1:0-10351 GCA_034721855.1 Bacteroidota bacterium | reverse complement strand
TGTGAAAAAACGGGTTCTCTGATTTTCAGATTGTCCAGACATTATTTCACAAGCTGGCGGATGTGAAAGAAACAGAACCTATGTTGGGAGGATATGGGAAAGGGGCATTTGTTGTGATAAGGGGAACGAATAAATTGTTGATAGATGTATAAAAAATTATTGTAACTTTGTATATCGTAAATTGAAATAAAAATATTTAAAATCATTAAAAAATAATCATTATGAAAAAATTATTTACAATTTTGGCAGCCGTATTAATAACGGCAACACTTTGGGCACAAAGCCCCGAAAAAATGAGCTACCAGGCAGTTATCAGAGATGCGAGTGATAATTTGATAACCGATACGCAAGTAGGTATGCAATTAAGTATATTGCAAGGTTCGGCTGGTGGTATAGAAGTATATGTTGAAACGCAAACGCCAACCACAAATGCCAATGGTTTGGTAAGTATTGAAATAGGAGCAGGCACAGTGGAAAGCGGTGATTTTACTGCTATCGACTGGACGGCAGGGTCATATTTCATCAAAACCGAAACCGATCCGGCCGGAGGGACAAATTACAGCATTACAGGCACAAGCCAGTTATTAAGCGTCCCTTATGCATTGCACGCAAAAACTGCTACGGAAACTGACCCTGTTTATTCCGGCAGCGAGGCAGCCAATATTGATGCAACCGACATAACCAATTTGGGTAATTTGTCAGGCGTAAACAACGGCGACCAGGATTTAAGTACATTGGCAACCAAAACCGCTTTGGGCGATTCAACGGCACAGGTACGCAGTGAGATTCCTGATGTAAGCGGTATTGCAACCAACACCCAAGCAATTCAGGATACTGCTGCACAAATACGTAGTGACATTTCAACGGTTACCACCTATTCCGTAGGTGATTATGCGTTTGGTGGTATTGTTTTTTGGGTTGATGAATCCGGAAAACACGGTCTTGTTTGTGCAATTGAAGATATTAGCGATGCAATGCGCTGGAACGCTGGAACTCATGGCTTAACTCGTGCTACAGGTAGTGGTATCTATGCTGGATTGATGAATACTCAACTTATCATTTCAGGTCATGTTTCCATTGGTGATGATGGTGATCCTTATGCTGCATCGCTGTGTAATGAGTACACGTTTGAAGAATATGGAGACTGGTATTTGCCCTCAGATCAAGAATTATTACTTATGTACAACAACAAAGATGTTATTGATGTGACTGCTGCTAACAATGGAGGTTCAGCTTTTACCACAGATATTTATTGGTCTTCTACCGAAGGAGTACTTACCAATGCCAGGGATTGTTATTTCTCAAATGGGAATTTAGTATGGGAGGGAAAGGCTTTTGAAAACAGGGTAAGGCCTATACGTAAATTCTAATATCTATTTTGATTATTATATAAAGGGTGTTATCGGTTCTTTCTGCGCATCAGCAGATTGGAAATCCAGTGCAACAATATCAATGCAGCAAGAAAGGCGGAAATACGTCCCGGATAATCACCAAAACGCGCATAAAATGTCATTTTATCATTGGTTTTGACTGTTCCTTTAATTACTGTTTCTGTCCACCATCCACGATAATCTACTATGTCACCTCGCTGATTGATGATGCTGGAAATACCTGTGTTGGCTGATCGTGCCACAGCACGGCGTGTTTCAATGGCACGCAGACGCGCATACGCTGCATGTTGCTTGTATCCCGGGGTGTCGCGCCACCAGCCGTCGTTTGTCATGATGAAAATTAAGTTGGCCCCGAGCCTGACAAATGAAGATACATATTCGCCATACACAGATTCATAACAAATAATGGCAGCCACTTGAACAGAATCATCGGGGCTGATAAACGTGGAGGGATGGGTATCATAGCCCAGGCTGTTTCGCGGCCCGCCAAGATTGATGATGAACTTGTTGAGCCATTTCCAGTTGTCAACATAGGGAATGGATTCAACGCCGGGCACCAGTTTGGATTTGTGATAGAACTGTTGAACACCGCTTGTATCTATCTGCATTGCAGTATTGAATTCATCAAACCAAAAGTCCTGATATTTATGAGCTGTAGGGCTTACGTCTTTTTTATTATTATAAAATTTACGACTGGTTAGTCCGACGATAAATTTGGTATCGGGGTATTCTTGATTGAACTGTCGTAAAATTTTGATGTGCCCGTCATTTTCAAAAGGGATAGAATCTTCATCAATGTATAAAGGCAAGGCTGTTTCAGGAAATACTACATAATCGGTGTTTTTGCTGATGACAGAATCAGTAAGATGCAGCATGTTTTGAAGTTGTTCCATTACCGAACCTGAAAATTTTTGCTTGTAGGGGTCAATGTTAGGTTGTAGCACAACCACTTCCTGATCTTTCCCTTGTTCTTCATAGTTGTGATACCTGATGAGAGATAATGTCAACGGAACAATAAGTATAATCGCAAGGGAAATTATGTGCTTGCGTACGGGTGATTTTTCTGGTTTCGCAAGCATAAACCTTCGTCTGAAAATCTCAAAGATCAGTAAATTGGAAATAAGTACCCAGATAGTGCCACCCAGGGTTCCTGTGAATTCATACCATTGTATCCATTGCACATTGTTGGCAAAACTGTTTCCGAGGTTAAGCCACGGCCAACTGAGTTTTACTTTCATGTAGAAAAATTCAAAAGCTACCCACAATACCACCAAAGCAATGTATGCTTCGTTACGATTCAGCCGTATCTTAATTTTGTGATATAATACGAATAACACTGTCATAAACAGAGCGTTGAGGCCGAGAGCAAATATGGAACCGGCAGCGGTGGCATAATAAATCCAGTATGTGGAGATGATGTTCCAGACCATGAATGCCAGAAATGCGTATCCAAAGAGGCTGTGTCCTGAACAAGTTTTTTGTTGTTGTGCGTATTCTTCCAGGATCAGGAGGGGAACAAATCCGATGAGGATAATCCATCCCATGTGCCATTGTGTGTAGGCGATGCTCAATAACAATCCCGATGATATTGCCATGCCTATCTTGGTATATTTATTCAGATGCATCATTTTTTCTGTATTTTTTGTGTAACTACTCACCGCAAAGACGGAGAGTCGCAAAGTTATAAAATTTATCAGACTATCAGGATAGAACGAAAGAACGATAGCACGAATGTACGAAATGTAAAGTGATAAAACTTTAATGTTTTATGTGTTCTTATTTTTTACATATCAAATATTACTTATTTACTTCTCATTCCATCGTGCCTTCGTGTTATCGTGCTATCGTTATTTGATGGTAAGCGAATTAATTCATCTTTTTTTTCATTGCTTAGTAACCTTGCCCGGCGACAGACGGGTTTGCGGCTTAGCGGTAAAAAATATGCGGCTGTGTGGTTACTTTTTTGTTGACCAAATATACGCCGAATAAAATTAAACACATTCCGGCGTATTGAATAACTGTTAGTTTTTCTCCGTCAATCATACCCCAGCCAATGGCTATAATGGGCATTAAATATGTAACGGAGGAAGCAAAAAGGGCATTGCTTCGTAATATTAAAATGTTTACGGCTACCACTGCCACAGCGGAACCAAAAAATCCAAGCAGAAACACATACAAAAAATCATGCCAGGCATTATCCTGGGCAAATGTTGCAGGCAGGTTTGTGCTAAGCAGGTAGGCTGTTACCACAGGCCCTACCATCAAAAAAGCAAAAGAAGCAATTTGTATCCCGTTCAGGCCATGAAGTTTCATTTTCACATGGTTGATGTTTATGCCGTACATCACTGTTGCCAGAACGACATACAGAGCAAAAACATTGATCTTTCCTGTGTTGATATCAGTGTTGCTTGTGATGATTACAATAGCTCCCGTCAGGCCAATAAAAACGCCAACAACTTTAACCCATGGGATTTTTACTTTGTAAATAATCGCACCGATTATCATGGTAAAAAAGGGTGTCATTGAATTTAAAATTCCAGCTATGGATGAATCAACTCGCGTTTGTGACAGTGTAAATAAAAACGCAGGTATGGCATTGCCAATGTATCCGACAATAATTAGTGATAAAAAATTCTTTTTTGTGATTTTTTTGATGTGATACAGTGCAACTGGCAGCAGGCTAATAAAAGCAATAAACATCCTGAATCCGGCAACCTGGCCGTACGAAAAGCTTTTTAGCCCGTACTTCATCAGGATAAAACTGCTTCCCCAAATCAGGCTCAGGCCAATTAACATAAGCCAGTTGATGATATTTGCTGATTTTATTTTCACAGTGCGGCCAAAATTAAGAAAATTTGGTACAATTATTGAAAAATTATTCATGGATATGATTGTATTTTTATGAAAACACAGCTTGTGTTTATATTGTTGATGCTATTTCCGGTGCCCGGCATGCTGGCACAATCGGGACACGGCTATGTGCCACCACAGGTTAACCTTGACAGCTTGTTTGTGCATTCGGAACAGTATGTGATGATGGGGCCAGAAGTATTGGTGTTCGCAGAAATGCATAAAAAATCACGGTCTGAGCAACGGCGTTTTGATAGGTTGACACAGTATTTCCTGAAAGTGTATCCTTACGCAAAGCTCATCAGTAAAACCATGCATGACATTGAATCAGACCTTGATAAATTTCCGGATGACAGGTTAAAAAAACAATACATCCGTTACCGTGAAAAACAATTGCGCGAAGAATACGAAGATGACATACGCCATTTAACCATTTCACAGGGCATAATGCTTATCCGGCTTATTGACCGGGAAACCGGGGATACTTCTTATGACATTCTGAAAGAATTCAAAGGGGGTTTCCTGGCCGGACTTTACCAGGGAGTGGCACGGCTTTTTGGCCATGATCTGAAACAAGAATATGATCCGGAAGGGGAAGACAGGGACTTAGAAATCCTGGTGAAATTGTATGAAAACGGTCAATTGTGATTTTACAGCTGCTTCATGCAATCCGCTATGGCTTCATCCAATACCTGAGATTCAGTGAGGCCGGCATGCCGGATTTGTTTAGGAACAATGCTGTTTTTGCTCAGGCCCGGAATGGTATTGACTTCGAGAAAATGGGGGATGCTGTCTTTAATGATGAAATCAATGCGGACAATACCACGGCAGTTGAGTTTGTCGTAAATCAGGGAAGCCATGCTTTTAACGGCATCGGATTCGGATGGTGGTATCCTGGCAGGGGTAATTTCGTCTGTCAGCTCTGGTGTGTATTTGGCATCGTAATCGAAAAAATCCCGTTTGGTATCAATTTCAGTGGGCTCAAACACACGGCTGTGTTTTGCTGTTTTTAACAGGCCGCAACTTACTTCCACTCCTTCAATGAAACTTTCAATGATGACCGTATCATCTTCAGTAAAGGCGTGGTTGATTGCTTCGGTAATTTTATCTGTATCATAAACTTTTGTGATGCCAAAGCTTGAACCGGCCGTGTTTGGTTTTATGAACAAGGGGAGACCGAGCTGGCTGACAATATTTAGAGGTTTTATCTTGTCGCCTTTTTTGAAAACCATTTCAGGCGCCATCGGAATACCATAATCACTGATAAACTCTTTGCATTTGATTTTATCAAACGTCAGCGCTGAGCATAACACCCCGGACGTAGAATAGGGAATGGACAGGGTTTCAAAATAGCCTTGCAATGTACCATCTTCGCCTTGTTTGCCGTGAATGGCAATTACAGCAACATCAAACTGTATTTTTTTGCCGTCTAAAGTCAGGCTGAAATCATTTTTATCAACAGGGGTTTCATCGGGTTTGCCCGGCTTGTAAATCCATGCCGGCCCATTGACATCAATAATATAGGGGCTGTATTTTTTTTTGGGAAGCGAATTTGCAATGTTCTCGGCGGTTTGCATGCTTATTACGCGTTCAGAAGAGGGGCCGCCTGCCATGATGGCTGCATGTATAGTCATGACACTAACCTTTTTTACGAATTTTTATTTTTTGACCGACTTTTAAATTACTGGCATCGCTGATGTCATTCAACCTGAGTATATCATTAGCACTGATACCGTTGAATTTATTGGCAATGTCCCAGGGATTGTCTCCGGGCCTTACTGTATAATACACATAATTCGGGTCAATTTTTACCGGGTTAGGATTATTTGAGGGCATGGTAAGGCCGTTGCGTTTTTGTTTTTTTGCCAGGCTCATGTTATCCACAGGCTTGTAGTAATCATATTTATCTTCCGGCACATAAACGGCAAGTTTTTTTCCGGCACGTATCCTGTTGGAATAAAGGCCATTCCATGCTTTTAGTTTCCTCGTGCTGACATCATACCAATCTGCAATAAGGCCTATAGCATCTCCCTGTTTGATGGTATAAGTGAGTTTTTTTGTGCCTTTTGGTTGTGCGGCTGATACAGGCTGGTATGCTGTTGACCGGGATGCCGGTTTGTATGCAATTTTTTGCGGATTGAGATAAACAGAGTCTTTGTATTGATGAATGGTATCTTCCATGGCAATGTATTGGGGAATCACTTTTTTTGGCAAAATAAGATGTTGCGGTGATTGGTTGCCGGGAATAAAATCATATTTGTATTGAGGGTTGAGGTACCGGAGGGTGTCAATGCCAATGTGCAGGCATTCGGATAATTGACCGAAATGCAGATCTTTATTAAGTTTAATGGTATCTATATTGTGTGGAACATCAATATCTTCGGCATAGAAGCCGTGTTCTTCATAATAATTGAATAAATAACTCACAGCAATGAAGGCAGGGACATAATTTCTGGTTTCCCGGGGGAGGTAATGGTAGATATCCCAAAAATTGCCGGTTCCGCCTGCACGCCGGATGGCGCGGTTGAGGTTGCCCGGGCCGCAATTGTAAGCAGCGAGCACAAGCATCCAGTCGTTGTAAATGGTATCAAGTGCTTTCATGTAACGACAGGCAGCATGTGTTGACGCAATCGGATCCCGTCTTTCATCCACGTAGGAGTTGATTTCCAGATCCATGAATTTCCCTGTGCGATACATAAATTGCCATAATCCGGTAGCCCCGGCTCTGGATACTGCCTGGGGATTCAATGCTGATTCTACCACAGCGAGGTATTTCAATTCATAAGGCATTCCATGTTGGTCCAGGATTTCTTCAAACATGGGAAAGTAATATTGTGACAGAGCCAGCAGGCGTGGTATTTGATTGTATGATTTTGTGATGTAATACTCAATGTTGTTTTTTACCTGCTTATTGTATGACATTTCAACGGGAGAATAAATTGCTTTTATGCGTGCCCTGTACACAGAATCAGGTAGGTCGGTAATGATGTTTTCCGTATCGGTTATCCCGACAGGAATGGAGTCTCTGCTAAATACAAAATGTGTATTTACCAAACTATCAAGCCGGTCAACCCAGGCAAATTCATTTTTTGTTCTCAGGCTGTCGGGCAATTTTTTATTGGTAAGTGTATCGTTTTCAGCGTTGCTTCCGGCGCTAATAAAAATCAATAATATGATGGTTATTATGGTGTTTTTCATAATCAGTGTAAAAATACAAAATAATTTCTCACCGCAAAGACGGAAAGACGCAAAGTTCCAAATTTATGCGACTGAATAGTTAATCAGAATTTATAGCTTAGACAAAGTGTCATTGAATGGTTTGTTGGGGTTTGTAATGGTTTTACCACCAGGCTTAAATCATCACTGACATCAAAATCACTCAACGAAGCATCCACGTTGGCATCAATAATTTGCAACACGTAAAACAAGGTAGCTCCGATGATATTCAGGTCACGCAGGCGGTGCCACCTGTCCATTTCGTTTTCAATGGCTTCATCGCTGAGCAATCCGTAAAATTCATCCTGTTCGCCGTTTTGACGTTTAAGCAGGGCAGATTTATAGCGGGTAAATTCATTTTGATATTGCAGGCTGAGGTAAGTAAATGTTCCCATGCCTGCATACACAATGGGTACTTTCCAGTATTTACGGTTATACACTTGTCCTGCTCCCGGTACGATAGCAGAATAAAGGCTGGCTCTGGCGGCCGAACGTTTTTTAGTGTTGGTTTGTGATGTTTGATTTTGAACGCTGTCAGCATTTTGTGCCGTCACATCTATGTTGCAGGCCATAAACATCATTACAATAATAAGATATGTAACACATCTGTTTACGGGCATCATCTATCCAGTTTGTCAAGTGAGGCAACAATTTGTTCCAGTTGTTCATCGTTTTCAAACGGAATAACGATTTTTCCTTTTCCTTTATTGTTTCTGTTGAATTTTACATTGGTATTGAAATGGGAGGAAAGGTGTTTTTCCAGTTTTTTCCAGTCATTGTTGATGCGATCTGATGTTGAAGATTTTTTACTTTTTGGCTTGTTGTGTTTTTTATCGCTGGTAAGTTCTTGCACAAATTCTTCTACCTTACGCACGGAAAAATTGTATTTGAGGATTTGTTTGTACACCATAAGCTGTGTTTCTTCATCAGCAAGGTTGATGAGCGCCTTGGCATGTCCCATGGTAATTTTTTGTTCCCGGATGCCAAGTTGCACTTCGGGTGGAAGTTGCAGCAGCCGGATGTAGTTGGAAATGGTGGACCGGTTTTTTCCAATGCGTTTGCTGAGTTTTTCCTGGGTGAGTTGGCATTCGTCCATCAGCCTTTCGTATGAGATGGCAATTTCCATGGCATCAAGGTTCTCACGCTGGATATTCTCAACAAGTGCCATTTCAAGCAACCCCTGGTCATCGGCAGTGCGAACGAAAGCGGGAATAGTTTTCAAACCAGCCATACGTGCAGCTCTAAGACGCCTTTCACCGGATATGAGTTGAAAATAATCATTTTTTATACTGACTGTAATGGGTTGGATTATACCCAATTCTTTGATTGAATCGGCCATTTCCGTCAAGGTGACATTGTCAAACTGTTTTCTGGGCTGAAAAGGATTGGCTTTAATTTTTTCAACAGGAATCTCATTGACAGCATCCCGCTTAATTCTTCCGTTGTTGCTGTCAGTTTCTATAAGGGCACCAAGGCCTTTTCCCAAAGCATTTCGTTTTGCCATCTTATGGTTATTTTATTATTTTTTCTGATTGAGGTATTTTGGTCATGCCGTTTTTTTGAATGAGCTCCCTGGCAAGTGCAAGGTAATTTTGTGCTCCTTTTGAATTGGCATCGTAGTTGAGTATGGATTGACCGAACGAAGGCGCTTCTCCCAGTTTAATGTTACGGGCGATGATAGTTTCAAATACCATATCTTCAAAATGCTTTATGACCTCATCGACAATCTGATGTGATAAATTGTTCCGGGAATCAAACATGGTAAGCAAAAATCCTTCAATATCAAGCTTTTCATTCAGGTTAGACTGAACAATACGAATGGTATTTAGCAGTTTGCCCAGACCCTCCAAAGCAAAATATTCACATTGGACAGGAATGATAACAGAATCAGCGGCTGTCAGGGAATTTACAGTTATCAACCCAAGTGACGGGGAGCAATCAATGAGAACAAAATCGTAATTTTCTTTTATTTTGTCCAACATCAGTCGGAGTACTTTTTCCCGGTTAGGAAGGTCCAGCATTTCAATCTCAGCACCCACAAGGTCTATGTGGCTGGGTAAAATGTCGAGGTGTTCCAAATTGCTGTTTAGAATTATATTTTCACTGGTCTCCTGTTTGATCAGCATTTCATATAAGCCTGTCTGAATATTTTTGACATCAAACCCAAGGCCGCTGGTTGAATTGGCCTGAGGATCCGCATCAATAAGCAAAACGGAATATTCCAGTGCTGCCAGGCTTGCTGCCAGGTTGATTGTTGTTGTTGTTTTTCCCACGCCACCTTTTTGGTTGGCTATTGCAATAACTTTTCCCATGGTAAAATCTTCTTTTTCTAAAGTTCAAAAATAACAATAATCCATAAAAATTACCGGCATTTTATGAAGAAAAACAGGGAAGTTATCAACGGCACAATAGATTCTGTTGGAAACCTGTATAATGCATTGATTTTTTAGTTATATTTGAAATAAAAAGTAAAGCAAAATGGCAACATACACAGTACATATCAACGAAAGAACCAATGCAGGCAAAAACCTTGTAAACTTATTGAGGGCATTAAATGGGATCGTAAAGATTGCCAAGGGTAACGCACTTGATGAATCAATTTTGGAGGCAAAAAATGGAGAAGTCAATACCGCTAAAAATTCAAAAGATTTAATCAAAAAATGCCTTGATGATTGATGTATAAAATTAAGTTTACAAATAGGTTCAAAAAAGAAGTAAAAAAATGTAAAAAGAGGGGTTATAACATCTTGCTTCTTGAAAAAACCATTAATTATAATAAATTAAATATTACACAATTGAACGCAACTTGGTATCAGTGGTGTTTTCCTGATGTTGGGTAATCGTGTTCTTGTGAATAAGTACGGTTGGTTTCCTGTTGTTTTTGATTGATGTGT
>JAYENB010000239.1:0-10385 GCA_034721855.1 Bacteroidota bacterium | reverse complement strand
TAGAGAAAATACTGCAAGATTGTTTATGCACCAAGTTAGAGAAGCGATGAAATCAAGTGGAAAATACCCCATGGATGGTAATGTCCACATAGATGAATTTATCGTCGGTGGCAAGGAAGACGGAAAACCTGGTCGAAGTTATTCCCGATAGTGCTTCAAAAATTTGTATTGTCTATGAAAAACGCTGAAAATCTTGATGCGAAAGAATTATTAAAAGTCCCCTTAAAGGCTTTCTTTCAAGCTCTGACCGATATCAGCGGCTGTATCAGCTACATTAACACCGGCATTTTGTAAGGCAGATATTTTTTCGGAAGCAGTACCTTTGCTTCCGGCAATAATAGCACCGGCATGTCCCATGCGCTTGCCTTTGGGAGCAGTCTGGCCGGCAATGAAAGCTACCACCGGTTTTGAGATATGTTCTTTTATGTATTCTGCAGCTTTGATTTCCATGTCACCACCAATTTCCCCAATCATAACCATGGCTTTGGTGTTCGGGTCTTTTTCAAACATCTCGAGCAAATCAATAAATGAGTACCCAATGATGGGATCACCACCAATGCCCACAGCTGTTGAAATACCAAAACCTGCCTTAACAACCTGGTTAGCTGCTTCATAAGTCAGTGTGCCTGATTTTGAGATCAATCCGATTTCTCCGGGTTGGAATACAAAGCCGGGCATGATGCCTATTTTGCATTCATTTGCCGTAATAATGCCGGGGCAATTCGGACCAATCATGTTGGTTTCAGAATTATCCAGGTATTGCTTAACGTACATCATGTCTTTCACCGGGATGCCTTCTGTGATACAGACAACCAATTTAATACCTGCATCGGCAGCCTCCATGATGGAATCGGCAGCAAAAGCCGGTGGCACAAACACAAGCGACACATCGGCTTCTGTGGCCTGACGTGCTTCTTTAACTGTATTGAAAACGGGTTTTCCCATGTGAGATTGGCCGCCTTTTCCCGGGGTTACTCCTCCTACTATATTGGTTCCGTAATCCATGCATTGTTGAGCATGAAAACTGCCTTCTTTACCGGTAAATCCCTGGACTATAACTTTTGAATTATTATTGACTAGAATACTCATGGTGCTAGTTTTTTACAATGTGAACAACTTTTTCAGCCCCTTCATTAAGGTCTTTGGCAACTACAAGCTGGGGTATTTCTGAATTTTTAAGGATATCCATCGCTTCATGTGAATTGGTACCGTCTAAGCGTACCACTACCGGCACCGAGATCTCCACATGTTTGGTGGCTTGAATAATGCCATTAGCTATCCGGTCGCAACGAACAATGCCCCCAAAAATATTAATAAAGATGGCTTTTACAGCAGAATCACTCAGAATAATTTCCATGCCTTTGGCCACAGTTTCAGCGCTTGCACCTCCGCCAACATCCAAAAAATTGGCAGGTTCACCACCTTTGTATTTGATGATATCCATGGTTGACATGGCCAGGCCTGCACCATTGACCATGCATCCCACATTTCCGTCAAGCTTCACATAAGACATACCGTATTTATCCGCTTCAGTTTCTGTGGGCTCTTCTTCACTAAAATCACGCATTTCCACGATCTCTTTTTGCCGGAACAGGGCATTGTCATCAAATCCCATCTTGGCATCCAGAGCAATCAGCCGATCATCATCTAACAAAGCAAGCGGATTAATTTCAATGAGGCTGGCATCATTTTCAATATATACATTGTATAAGGCGGCAGCAAATTTTCCGAAATATTTCATTTGCTCTTTCGTCAAACCAAGCCCAAACGCCATTTTACGAATCTGAAAAGCTTGCAATCCATACAAGGGATTGATGGTTGTTTTTAATATTTTTTCAGGGTTTTCTTCTGCCACTTTTTCAATTTCCACACCGCCCTCGGTTGATGCCATCAATACAGGCATGGCTTGTTGCCTGTCTAATGTTATCCCAAGGTAAAACTCCCCAGTGATATTGGCAGCGGCTTCAACATACAACTTTTTAACGATTTTACCTTCAGGGCCTGTCTGATGCGTGACAAGTGTTTTTCCCAACATTTCCTTTGCAGCAACATACACATCTTTCGGTGTGGACACTATTTTTACCCCACCGGCCTTTCCTCGTCCTCCGGCATGTATCTGGGCTTTTACCACATATTTGTCTGAAGATAATTTTTCGGTGGCTTTTTCAGCTTGCTCCGGGGTCTCGGCATGATACCCTTCAAGGACAGGCACATCAAAGGTTTTGAATATTTGTTTGGCCTGAAATTCGTGAATGTTCATAGTTTAGATTTGCTTGTTAAGGTTGATATTAATTGCTGTTAAAAAACAAAAGTAAAAAAATTTTTGTGCAGATGATATATTCTTTCAGAAAATTTATGATCCTATAAATATTTTGCTTACATTAGCATAATTAAAAATCTTAAATTTATACCATCATGAAAAAAACATTATTCTATTCCATTTCATTGCTCTCTCTTACCAGCCTTGTATTGTTTACCGGATGCAAAAAAAATGGCCCTATACCTCCAAGCATTTATTTTGATCAACCACAGGATACAACCATATTATTATACACGGTATTTGAAGATCCCGGCGTGATGGTGGAAGACAACAGTGACAACCCCGAAGACATAGAAGTAACCAGCGATTTTGAGAATGTTATGTTGCGGTTGAGTACAGGAGAAGTACGGCGTACCGGAGATTATGAAATTACCTACACAGCAACAGATACAGAAGGGAATCAATACGAAGATGTGCGCACAGTACAGGTTGTCAACCCTGCCGAAATCATTGCGGGCTCGTATGACGTGCAGGGAACCTATGACAACATTGAAAACACAACGTTTATTACCAACATCACAGCAGATGCCGGGCAGGCCGGTAGCGTTCATTTTTCAAAAACTTACGTACATGATGTTGATGGTAATACCGTCTATTTGAATCTAACCGGCTTGTTGTATTCTCCCGATCACTCTCCGGACATAACCGACCCTGCCACAGCACCGGATGATTATACAGGCTGGCTGGGCACTCCAGACAATCCCGGGACTCCTTTTTATGCAGGTATGTATCATTACGAAACCATGCCAATGATGAACCGGTACGATTACATCCACATTCCGACTCACGAAATCACTGAAGAAACATCGGGCACAAATTACATCATTACAGGGAAAAAAGACCCCGATACAGATTTACCCGTATCCAGGATTCATTATACCGGTGATAACATAACGCAAATAGAATTGCATTATTCCATCAGCGACCAGGACAATCCCGGACAGGGAGCCGGTGATGCTGTAGAAATATATACGCCCCGTTGATGATGTAATACCAACTTTATTAAAACATACGAGTAATTCAGGATAAAACGTAAATTTATTTTCACAAAAAAAAGAAAATTATTGTTTGTACAAAAAAAAATACTATCTTAGCAGCGTATGTTTAACTAATACATCATTGCCATTATGAAACGTTTTTTAACAAGCATTATCGTATTGATTTCAATCGTTGGGTTGATAGTTTTCACCGGCTGTCCGAATGATGACACCACACCACCCAGTATTTATTTTGACCAGCCACAAGACACAAATGTCATTTTATACACTGTGTTTGAGGATCCGTGGGTCCTTGTCGAAGACAACAAAGATTTTGCCGAAGATATTACGGTAACCAGTGATTTCGAAGACGCAATATCTTTGTGTGATTCAAGCAGATTACGTAGTGCGGGAGACTATGAGATTACTTATACCGCTACAGACCTTACCGGCAATTCCAAAAGTGAAGTACGCACTGTCCATGTCGTCAATCCTGCTGAAATAGTTGCCGGTTCATACACTGTAGATGCTGATTACGAAAACATTAATGATACTTCTTTCAGAGCTCAAATTTCTTCAGACTCAAGGGAAGCAGGCCGAATCCGTTTTTCAAAATCCTATTTACATCTGTATGAAGGCGAGGCCACCTACCTCAAAGCAGAAGGCCGGCTTTATTCTCCCGATCACTCTCCCGACATGACGGACCCAACTGTCGAACCAGGAAATCATGCAGGCTGGCTGGGTATTGATAATGACAGTACAGATGTTCCTTTTTATGATGGTATGTATCATTATGAAACCATGCCCCTGATGACAAGGTATGATTACATTCATCTTCCTACAATTGAAAAGACAGATTCTGTTGCAGAGATTAATCACAAAATTGTTGGCAGGAAAGATGAAAATGGATATCCTTTATCGAAAATAACATACAGCGGTAATTTTGTTACTAAAATTGAATTGTATTATACCGTTACAAATTTAGATGACCCTTCACAAGGGGCTGAAAAAGTGGAAGAAATTTTTACCCCTTATTAAACCCTGTAAACAATACTACGACATTTAATATAAAAGCCGGAGAAATCCGGTTTTGTAACTACTCATTGCTAAAATTAAAAAACAGACGCACACAATTTTTACCGCAGACGCAAAGACGCTGAGAAATGACGATAGCGAGAAGGCACGATAGGGCGAGCTGGCGAATTGGCGAGCAGTAATTGTGTGATGGAGTGATGGAGAAATTGAGTGATCGAGATAGTTATTATGATTATTAGGGCGTGCCCCCTCCGTTCCTACGGGGTCGGGCTATCCGCTTGTACGCTTCATTCGCCTAACGGCGAATTGCAGGGTACCGCTTCTATCCCTCACGCGGGAGGGTGAGAGCACGAAAGCACGAAGGGGCGATGGAGTGCTGGTGTGATAGAGAGACGGATAGGTTGTGAGATAGAGTGATAGCACGATAGAACGATTACGAGATAGCACGACAGAACGAAATGGAAGAAATAAAAACACATAAAGAACTAAAGGGGTATCACTATACATCTCGTGCTATCATGCAATCGTGCTTTCGTGCTATCTTATCTTTACGACTTTGCGGTGAAGAGCTATTCTTTGATACTGATCAGTTACCCGATTTTTTTATCTGTTGGAATTTCCAAAAAACAAGCAGTTCAACTCATCACTCAATGCCGGTGAATGATGACGAAAATACCGTTTTTCTTGGTAACCAACTACCCAACGTATTCCATCAACAGGATGTAAAACAAGAATTTCTTTTGCAGATTTGAGATCATTTTGGTGAATGATGCAATCATCAAACACTTTTAATTTAAGATTCAAACACGCTTCTATCACCTTCTGCCTCATGACATCATCAATGGCACCTTCTTCCATGGCCGGAGTATAAGCAACATCATCATTGATCATCATAAAATTAGCCCCGATAAAGCGGGACACGTGATTCACTTCATTCAGCAATACTATCTGGTCATATTTTCCTTCATGCATGTCAAAAAGAGCGGAAGTTTCAGTGGCTGACAAGCCTGTGTCGTAAATTTCGGCTGATCCTGAATATAACCGGTGCCTGCGAAACACATCAATCAAAAACCCATCATCATTTATCACAAATTGCTGATTAGATTTCGGAGCTGCAGTCATTAAATAAGAAGCTTTTTCACCAGGGACATCTGTAAATATAATCATCCGCAACAATCCCCCCTGGTAAATTCTGTTCATTTTAAATAAATGCCTGATGTCCTGGGAAAATGTACCAGAAGTCATCCATCCGGGTAATTTCAAACCTTTTTTATCTGCAATAGTTACGATGCGGCGAAATTCATCCTGATAAAACGGCAGAGCAGAAGCTACGACAAACCACTCAAAACGCACAGCATTGGTTCCCTGAATCAACGGATGTTCAGCACTGAAGTTGTTTTCATTTTTAACCAGTTCCCCATTATATATAATGTGTCGCGACATACAATTTAGTATTGGTAGTTCTATTCTAATAAATGATTGATAAATAATAATTATTTGATTCTATTGAATTAGTTGGCAGTTGGTAACTAACAAATAATTCGCGATCGCTCGAATTTGCATTCCAAGTGAAAAACATTAATTGACCCTGCCGTGAATAATTTGCTTTACCACAGGAAAAATGTTGCTGTTCCTGTCAATTTTTATGCCACGGACTCCTGCCCTGTTGGCTGCTTCAACATCTCTTTCAGCATCCCCGATAAAGACAGCCCGGGATTTATCAATATCAAAACGGGCTATTGCTTTTTCCAGCATAAGTCCTGATGGTTTACGACACAGGCATTTTTCTATACTGCTGTGATGGGGACATACGTAAATTTCATCTATATCGGCACCGAATCGCCTGACTTGTTCAATCAACAAATCATGCATGCAATCGATCTGATCCTTTGTATATAAACCTTTGGATATACCTCCCTGGTTGCTCACAATGATGACTTTGTAGCCTTCGGATTTCAGCAGTTTTATGGATTTCAGGACACCGTTGTTAAGTCGAAAATCTTCTAAACGCCGTACATAATCACCGATCTCCCGGTTCACAACACCATCCCTGTCAAGAAACACAGCTTTATTTTTCATAACTATAAGTTTACAGACAACAAGTTAGTAAAAAATTCCTGAATCAAAGCAGGCTTTACCATCATTGGATAAGCAAAACCAAACACAGCCCCCCAGAAATGGGCATCATGTCCAACGTTATCTTTGCCTTTTTTACCCATGTAATAGGAATATGCAAGATAAATGGCTCCAAAAATAATACCGGGAATGGGTAATACAGCAAAAAAGTACACAGGTTGCCAGGGAACAAAAAAGATGCTGGTAAAAACCACTGCAGAAACTGCTCCTGATGCTCCCACAGCAGAATATGAAGGGTCGTTCCTATATTTGGCAAGGCTGAAAAGGCTTGAAAACACAATGCTTCCAAAATACAATATCAAAAAATGTCCCGCTGAAAAGCCGGAAAACTCCGGGTGATTATTAAAAAAATACACCACTACCCTGCCAAAAGAATACAACACCAACATATTTATTAGCAAGTGCATCCATCCCCCATGAAGGAAAGCATGAGTAATCAGCCTGTAGTATTGCTTCGAATTGTACACATCATAAGGCTTGAACATGAATTTTTTAAACAAGTCAGCACGTTGCCAGGTAATGAATGACACAATACCAGTTAATGCAATGATTATGATAAGTAGTAATTCCATCAGGCATGTAATATTTTATAAATCATTTCCCGCATCAATTCAGCTTCGGACATGTTTCCGGCACCCACGCCTTTCACTTTCATATCATAGGTTCTTAAAATGGAAACAATATGCACGAGGCTTTTCAAATTGTATTGTTTCGAAGCCTGCATGTATTCATTCACAAAATAAGGTGAAATACCCAGGGCAGCAGCCACAGCATTACGAGACTTATCTTTCAGTGTCTTCAACACCAGAATACGTTTAAAATAAGCGAATAACATCATAACGGTAAGCACGGCCGGGTTGTTTTTGGGATTTTTACCAAAAAAATCAATGATAAGGTAGGCTTTTGTTTTATTGCGTGCTCCCAGTGCGCGCTGAAGTTCAAAAATATTAAAATCACGGCTGATGCCAATGTTCTTTTCAACCATCTCAGGGGTTATGGTATCAGCACCCTCAGGCATAGTAATAATCAACTTGACCAGTTCATTGACAATTTTGGATAACCCTGAGCCCAGGTTTTCGGATAGCAGCATGATAGCTTTTGGCTCAATACGCAAATTTTTGTCAATAAGATAAGACTCTATCCATCCAGGAATTTTGTTTTCATACACACGTTTCGACTCAAACACAAGGCCGTTTTTGTCAATCTTTTTTATGATTTTAAGACGCTTGTCTATTTTCTTGTATTTATGTGCAAAAACAAGAATGGTACTTTTCAGCGGATCAGAAACATACGACTCCAGCCTTTTGAAATCCTTCAGTTCCTGTGCCTCTTTGACAATCACAAGCTGGTGATTGGCCATCATGGGGTAACGCCGGGCTATTTCATTGATTTCATAAGCATTGGTATCCTTACCATATAATATGGTTTGATTGAATGATTTTTCGCTTTCAGTTAATACCGTATCCATGATTTTTTTAACAATGGCATCAATAAAATAAGATTCTTCACCCCATAGTAAATATACAGGCTGAAATATGCGTTTGTCAATATCTTTCAGTATTTGGTTAAATGTCATCATTCCATCTTTAAGCAAACAAAAATACCAAAAATATGCGGGGAATCATAAGAAAACAACAAGCAAAATAAAGAATTATGTCCCGTGATACAGGATACTAATTAATTGCAATACCCACAGACTGTATTATATTTGCACCATCATGCAGGGACTGCAATCGAATATACACCGTCTGTACCTCATCAAAATAGCCAAATGGTTTATGATGATCATGCCTGTCATTGTGTTATTTTACCAGGCTAACGGATTGGGAATGCGTGAAGTATTGCTGTTGCAGGCTGTATATTCGATCACCATTGTAATCCTGGAAATCCCATCGGGGTACGCAGCAGACACATGGGGCAGAAAATCCACACTGATCATCGGGGCTGTTCTTGGCAGCCTGGGTTTTGTAGTATATAGTTTTTCTTATGGATTCTGGGGATTCCTGATTGCCGAACTTGTCCTGGGGATTGGTCAGAGCTTTATTTCAGGTTCGGATTCCGCCATGCTATACGATACTTTATTAAGTCAGAACAAACAACACAAATATTTAAAACTGGAAGGCAGGGTATTGTCCCTCGGAAACTTTGCAGAAACCCTGGCAGCACTGGCAGGTGGTGCTCTGGCTGAAATAAGCCTGCGACTACCCTTCCAGGCACAGATTGCTGTGGCAGCCATAGCTATTCCGGCAGCCATTACACTGAAAGAACCTCCCCGCCATAAGGATGTGCAAAAAGGAAGTCTGAAAAAAATTCTGGGCATCGTAAAGCATTCCCTCGTACAAAATAAGGTGCTCAGATACAACATTTTATTTTCATCCATCGCCGGCTGTGCTACGCTCACCATGGCATGGTTCATTCAGCCCTATATGGATACCATCCTGGAATTTTCCAAAACGCAGATCGGTATTGCCTGGGCCGTTCTAAACCTCACTGTAGGCCTTACCAGCCTAGTGGCATACCGTATCGAACACCGGATTGGTGATAAAAGAACCATATTCGGGATCATGTTTTTCATCGGACTTGGCTATGTTTCGCTTGCAATATTCAACACAATATGGGTGATACCTTTTCTATTGATGTTTTATTTCACCCGTGGCATCGCAACTCCTGTGCTCAAAGATTACATCAACCGCCTGACCAAATCAGATCAACGTGCCACCGTGCTTTCTGTGAGAAATTTTGTCATCCGCATTTTCTTTTCTGTCATCGGCCCTTTCCTGGGGTGGTATGCAGATTTATATGATTTGCAATCCGCACTGATGTTATCCGGTGTGCTTTTCTTTGTTTTCGGTACCGGCAGTGCCATCATCTATTTATACTGGCACAGAACAGAAAAACAGGAAATCTGATTTTAATTTTTTTTTGGGCAGCAGGAAAACCTTGGACATTTTTGCAAATGGTCTCTGCCTCCGGCCTTTATCTGTGTTCCGGTACAGCGGCTGTTGTTATCCGCCCAAACAGGATTTTCCGCTGGTCAATCTGTTGTGCGGGCAAACAGCTCGCTGTACCAAAACACAGGATGCCGGCCTACGTCAGGCTGCAGGAATAATTATTATATACCAGCAATATTTGTAAAAACCTGTTTTTTGTAATATATTTATATTTTAAATGTAATTTGTTATTCTAAATATTAGCCTTGCTAACGGTTAAGAACGTTTTTATATTTGATTGCCTGATATTTATAATTTAACATAACTAAAGTTTCGCAGAAAACATAAACTATTTATAAACAGCTTAATATGGGTTTTGCATTAAGTTAATATTTAGATTTTCTGATATTTATGTGTTCCATATTTGTTAAATCAAAACATTCTAAAAATACGTTTCTCTCCTTCTTTCTTTCCTGCCCCCGAATAGCATAGCTTTCGGGATGAAAACGGCATGTTTATTTTTATGGTGTTTTCACATGAAAGAAAGATGCAAAGAAAATCACCGCCAAACCCATTTTTTTGTGGGTTCCCCAAAGCATTTTCTGCCGGAATCCCGATACCGAACTGTTACCATGTAACGGAAAACGAATTTTCCTAACATGCTAATCATTCGGCATAATACCTATTGTTATAATAATTTATGGTGTATTAGATCTGTTCAGCCGGGATTCCCGCTATTTCCAATCCCTGAAAATGCTTTGACACACTACAAAAAAATGGCTAATGCGGTGAGCACGCACCCCTTGGCTGCAGCTTCAATACAAACCATGAGTAAAATAGCGAATGCCAACAAAACCATAGTGAAAATCTCGTCCCATGATGAACTATAAACCTGATGGACTTTTATTAGTACCATTAATGATTTTGTTGATTTAATAGCGTTTTTTATTTTTTGCGATTATTTTCAACAGTAATAACAATTTTTGT
>JAYENB010000238.1:0-10424 GCA_034721855.1 Bacteroidota bacterium | reverse complement strand
AAGAGTTTCATCTGCTATTTTTTTAAAATTATCAATAATTGAAAACCATTGAAAGGTATTATTCATTTAATTATCAATATTTTATTGTTTATTGACAGACTCTAATTAGTTTATTTCTTTGGTTTCAATTTATCAATCTCTTTTTTCAAAGCAGCTATTTTGTCTGTCAGGGTTTTGATTTCACCCTCTGATTCTTTTACTTGTTTTCCAAGGGCTTCGTTCAGGCGTGTCTGTACGTGGTTGATTTTCTCTTCATTTTTCTTATCTGCAGACACAAAAGCTTCTTCTATTTCTTTATTCAGTTCGTCAATACGCTTATCAAGCAATTCCTTCATATCCTTGAACCTGACATCAATATGTGTTTTATTTGACTGCACCTTAACCATGATATTGTCTTCGGTGGTTTTCATGTCTTTTTTCAAGTCTGTCTGTAATTTTGTTTTGTTTTCATCAAAATCTTTCATGAATTGTTCTTTCATGGCATTGATTTCCTGCATTTTTTCATCAACCTCAGCCTTTTGTTTTTTCATGCGTTTTCCGACAGAACTCCGCAGCACAATTAATAAAATAAGTAAAACAACAAACAAACCACCAAGTACATAAATATAGAGCATGGAGTTTTCTACCGGCAATTTACTTTCTTTTTCTTCGGGTATTTTTGCCTCCACATCTTTCATCAGTTCAGCTTTAAAAGATTCGAGGTCTTCTCCGGTTAAAAACCGAGACTGCATGTCAGGGTTCATTCCTTCAGCACCTTCCATACTTTCCATTTGCATCATTTTCTCCTGCATCAGGGTATCAAACTTAGTCAGGGATTGCTCAATCTCAGTATCAAAACTGTTCATTCTGTATAATACCTGGTTGAGTTTTCGTTCATAGACCTGAATTTTTGATTTCACCTGTTCAAATTCGCTTCTGGTTGGCGGTTCATTAAAATCCGAATCGTTTTGAGCGTTGGTAAAGCCAACCATAAAGATTGCAGCTAATAAGTAAAGTATTTTTTTCATCATAATTATAATTTTAATGAGTAAAACTTATTATTTATCAAATATAACAAATTATTTTCATATTTTAGCATGCAACAAGAAAAATATTTATGCCTTATCAATTACTTATTTACAAGGTTAAACCACGTTTAAAAAATTGAATTGTTATGAAAAATTGCCTTTTAATCACGTTGATGGTCATTTTTAGTGTTCCTGTTTATTCTTATACGGGTGAAACGGTAAAAAAGTTTCCAACTCCGGGAGATTTTCCCACCGGATTATGCCATGACGGTAATTTATTGTGGCAAGCAGATCGTAAACTAAATCAGATTATAACTATCAATCCGGAAACGGGAAAGCAAACCGGAGCCATTCCATCGCCGGCATACTGGCCTACCGGCATCACCTGGGACGGAGAACACCTATGGTGTACAGATATTAAAGGTGGCATCCCCCTGGCAGAAAATTACAAGGGTATCGCATACAAACTGAATCCGGAAAACGGAAATATTATGCACCAGATAAATCTGCCATGCAGTAAACCACAAGGCTTAACCTGGGATGGTGAATACCTGTGGGTATCGGATGATGCAAGCAACCGGATTATACAACTAAGCCCGGAAGACGGAACTACCATTAAATCTTTTCCGGCACCCTCATCACATCCCATGGGAATTACATTTGACGGCACATACCTGTGGCTCAGTGACAGGGGAACAGATGAAATATACATGCTAAGCCCTGAAACAGGGAATGTATTGCTCATTACAGATGCTCCCGGAGAACACACCCGTGGGATGGCCTGGGATGGTGAATTTTTGTGGAATGCTGACTGGCAAGATAAGACAATATATAAACTGATACGGAAAGACGATGAAAAAATGAGAAGGTCAGACCCGCGCACGTCTTTGGTACAAATTACACACCGTACGACCAATTTCGGGCCGGGAAAAGTGCTTTCGCTGGATGTGCATTTTGCCCTGGGAAACGACAGGGATAACCAGGAAATTAAAGGAGAACCACAGTTTACACAAAGACCAACGGATTTTCCTGAAGACCACTGGGGACAAAAAACAGCCCATTATCATTTTGAAGACATCGCTTCAGGTGAATCGAGGGAAGTTACCATGACAAACAAGGTTAAACTGTGGGACATCCGGTATTTTATTTTTCCCGATCAAGTGGGCAACCTTGAATCCATTCCATCTGACATAAAAGAATTGTACCTGGCCAACCATGAAAAGTATCAAACCGACCATCCGGTCATTCAAAAAGGGGTAAAAGAAGCTGTAGGCGATGAAAAAAATCCATACAACATTGCCCGGAAAATTTACCAGTATGTTATGGACAACATGTGCTATGAAATGTCGGGGGGATGGAACAATGCACCTGCTGTACTGGAAAGGGGAAATGGCTCATGTTCTGAATACAGTTTTGTTTTCATCAGCATGTGCCGTGCTGCCGGACTTCCTGCCCGTTATGTTGGCTCAGTAGTTGTGCGTGGCGATGATACAAGCATGGATGATGTGTATCACCGGTGGGCAGAAATTTATTTGCCAAATTATGGCTGGATACCTATTGACCCAAGTGGTGGCGACCAGGACTCACCCCGTGCCCAGTCTAATTATTTTGGGCATCTGGCAAACCGGTTTTTTATCACTACCGAGAGCGGCGGCGGATCGAAAACCATGGAGTGGACTTATAACACCAATGAATTCTATACCACTGAACCCAAAACTCATGTGGTTGTGGAGCATTTTGCAGACTGGAATGAGTGGTGAGTAGTGAGTTGGTTATAATAGCTTAAGTATTGATTCCACTATCCGCTCGGCTGTGTGGCCGTCCCATTTTGGGGGGATGGTGCCGGTTTTCCAGTTGCCGGAAAAAAGTTTATCCATGGCTGGCGCAATGGCTTTGGGATCCGTTCCTATCAATTCGTTTGTGCCCTGTGTTATGGTTTCCGGTCGTTCGGTGTTGTCGCGCAAGGTCATACAGGGAACATGCATAACAGTGGTTTCCTCGGTGATGCCGCCGGAATCTGTGATGACCGCCTTGGCATGTTTTACCAGGTAGTTGAATTCCAGGTAGGACATGGGCGGTGTGGTATGCAAACGCTCGTGAGTGATACCTAAATTTTCCAGTATTTTTGCTGTGCGGGGATGTACCGGGAAAATAATGGGCAGCTTGCGGCTGTTGTTCATGATTTCAGCTACCATTGCCCGCAGCTTATCTTCTTCATCCACATTGGCGGGACGATGCAGCGTCATCACCATGTAGCCTTTTTCTTTCAGGGAAAGTACATCCCATATTTCCGGCTTTCTAAAATTGGGTTCCTGGGCCAGCAGGGTATCTATCATGGTGTTGCCGACCAGAAAAATCTGCTCCTCTTTGACGCCGAGATGTTTTAGGTTTTCATTGGCAAGCTCTGTGGTGGTAAAGAAATAATCTGTAATGGCATCTGTCACAATGCGGTTGATTTCTTCGGGCATGCTGTAATCGCCGGAGCGTATGCCGCCTTCAATATGCGCCACTTTGGTGCAGAGCTTTTTTGCCGTGATGGAGCAGGCCATGGTTGAGGTAACATCACCAACCACTATCACCAGATCGCTGGGGTTTTCCATCAGCTCTTTTTCAAAGCGTACCATGATGTTGGCGGTTTGCTCGGCTTGTGTGCCGCCGCCGCAACCCAGATTGACATCCGGTTTGGGAATGGTTAGTTGCTCAAAAAAATCATCCGACATGTGTTTGTCGTAATGTTGCCCGGTGTGTACAAGGCGGAATTTTAAATCTGCACCTGTGGCCTGTTTTTTCTGTATGGCATGAATCATGGGTGCAATTTTCATAAAATTGGGCCGTGCGCCGGCTATGAGTGTTACTTGCATGTGTTTGTATTTTTTGTTCGATGTGATTTTAAATGCGGTGCTTTCGAGATGAAATCGGTGCCTTCGAGACGATCCTCCTGGCGTCGGATCCCTCAGTCACCTGTGGTGGTACAGAGTATGTGGCTGAGGATTTCTGCCGGTGAGGCAGAAATGTTTCAAAGCCACCGGAATCGAAGCTTTCTGATTAATAATGGATTATGTTTTTTCGAAGTATCATAAGTTATTCAGGTGGTGTTGAAAGATATGAATTAATACGTTCTATAAAATCAATCATGTCTTCCTGCATGTCCTGAACATCCTTTTTTGAGAATGATATAAACGGTGCGTAATCGCCATCGCTTCTGTTTTTGTATGCATCTCTGATTATTTTCCCGTACTTAACTTCAATTTGCTGCGTTTTAATAAAAGTTTGGTTAAACCATCCAATTAACTGTGAATGTTTTGAGGAGCTAAATTCGAATTTTAAAGCCAACGCAGTTAAGCAGTAAAAAATACCATAATAAATTCTGTTAACTGCCACATTCAGTAAATCCATTTCAATTAATTTACTTACCTCGCCGATGGTTTGCTCAGCCTGGTCAAGCCTGTACTGAATAAGAATTTCGCGGTCGTTGTTATTTATCATGCATGTAATCCTTCTTTTAATGCGTTTCTAAAAACAGGATGCTTGCCTCGTATGCTGTTCTTTAGTTCGAATTCAGAAATAACCTGTGTGTCAAGAAATATATTGTATTTCAGATCAAAATCGTAGCATAAATCGTTGATTAATTTTTGAATCTTACGGTCATAGTTTGTATTGAGTACAATTAACACATCGTAGTCGGAATTTTTAGTTGCCTGTCCTCTTACTCTTGATCCGAAAATTACAACATCCGAAACAATATTATTCAATGATCTATTCAAATGTTGTTTTATTTCTTTTGCCAACTGTTTAAAACCAATCATATATTGTCTTATTTATTTATTTGTTCAAAGATACTTCATTTGCAGGTTCGCAACAAATTTTGTCCGATTGAAAATTATTTTTCATCCCCCGGAACAGGTGCACTGCAGGAGTATTACCAAGTGCCGAAGATCATCGGCATGCATCTTGACTTTACAATGCATTTGGATTTTGTTTATTATAACGTAAGAAATGCTAAAATTGTTGTTATAAAATTAAAATAATTATTTAAAACACAAAATTTGTAACTATGTTATTCCGGTGCCTTCGAGACGATCCTCCTGCGTCGAATCCCTCAGTCACCTATCGAAGGGATGACCTTATTCGATTGTGGTAGGTGGCTGAGGATTTCTGCCGGTGAGGCAGAAATGTTTCGAAGCCACCGGAACCGGAAGCCACTATTCCACTTTTTGTCTTACCACTTGATAAAGAAAAATAACAATTAACCCGACAATCACCCCAATACAATCATTCATTAAATCATGCCAGTGGAAATGGCGGACGCCGCCGGTGAAGAGCTCCTGGGCAATTTCTATAGCAATACCCAACCCCAGAGCTGCAAGCACAATTTGCAGGACGTGCCAGCGGGGCCAGGTGATTTTTGTCAATAAAACAAATACCGAAAATGTGAGGATATGGCGTATAGCGAAACCATTGCTCATATCACGGCCTGTCATGCTCTCCAAATCCAGCAGCGACAGGAGGAAAATGGCGAGGATGAAGAGTAGCCAAAGGGTTAATTTAATTGTTTTTTGCACGCAGAATTAACAAGCTTTAATAATTCAACATCTTCGGATCAAAGTGTTTTTTCTGATGTTCCTGTATAGAGTTGCAACACAAATAGCTGCCCTTGCTCTGGATCAATTTTATGAGATGATTTATTTCAGAAGGTGTTAATATTTTGCGATGCAAGGCAATGCAAAAAACATCGAGTGTAGTCAGGTAGGCAATATCATGTTGTCTGCAATAATCCAATGTATCGCGAGTGTTGCTGCTGGCAATGATGTGTTTGTAATTTTTGCAGTAAACCAAACATGCGCTTTCTCCTTTACCCTTGATTTGTTTTTTCAGCTTGATGTATTCCGGTAAAAGTTCATTGGTTGGGAAGAAAATTTCATGTATCCCGGACAATCTAAAAATCATATCCAGCCTTGCACTAATATGCCGGTTTGCTCGTAATTCCTCAACTACCATATCAAGTATCCGCAACCTTCCCGGAAACAATTCATTCAGGAGGCTGATTTTGTCAGCGTGAGCAAAATGAATCAACACATCGGCGTCTAATAATATCAGCACCTGAGGTCTTGTCATTACATGTGTTCGTTTTTATACGGATCCAGGCCAATAGCATTCATAAGCTCCAGATAGTGACTTTCTGAAATTTTGCCGGATTCATACAATCGCATGGCAAGGCTTGCATAATCGCCAATCACATAGCTCTCGCCTGTACTTTCATACAGTTTGGTGTTGTATCCGAGTTTGACGGCAGTGCTTTTCAACTCAGACGAATATGTATCAAAATAGCTGTTGTCAACAAGATCAAGTCCCCGCAATCGCATAATCACAGCTTTTACAGAAACGCCAAAATATTGATGAATTTTAAAAATGCTTTCCCGCGTGATTTCATTTTTCTTATGTTTTTCCTGCTCCGGGATGATTTCCAGAACACCATTTTCGGGTAGCAGCAGATTGGAGGCAAACACATCCGCTTTGTACTCTTCCGGATCTGAAGCATAATCAGAATTGCCGGGTGTGCAGATGTGGGAATGAAAATCTTCCTGTACAAACAGATGATAGAGTTCATGGGCCATGGTAAAACGTTGCCGGCTGAGTATCTGGTTGCTGTTGATCAGCATAAAGCGATATGTTGTATCCTGATGGAGGATTGACATGCCGATAAAATCATCAGATAGTGGTTTGTACACCGTGATGACATTGGTTCTCATTAAAAACCGGTCAAAATCAATAGATGCAAATTTGCCCAGGCCGTAGTGTTCACGAAACCGCTCTGCCTTGTATGCAATATCCTGTGTGATTAATTTCTTACTCATGTTCGGCCAGCTTCCGGATGTCAATATAATTCATAACAATTTTTCTAAAATTCGCGAGCTGGTGCAGATCACCGGACTGCATTTTGTCTTTGCGAAATGCCAGCGCCTGATGCAAGGCAGCATGTTCAGGTTCACTTTCCAGAAATACAGAGATGTCAACACCATATAAGCTTGCCAGTTTTTCAAGTACGGGCAAAGGTACTTCCCTGTTAGCTTGCTCATATTTACTGATTAGACTTCGATCAATGCCGAGGTAATCAGAAATGTCATTTTGTGACAAATCGTTTTGTTCCCTGAAATGTTTTATGTTTTGTCCTATCTGATTCTGTATATCTTTCATAATGCATTTGCATTTTGTTTATTATAACGTAAGAAATGCCAAAATTGTTGTCACAAAATTAAAAATATTATTTAATATTCAAATTATGTGACTGTCTTTTCCGGTGACTTCGAGACGGAATCGGTGCCTTCGAGACGATCCTCCTGGCGTCGGATCCCTCAGTCACCTATCGAAGGGATGACCTTATTCGATAGTGATAGGTGGCTGAGGGTTTCTGCCGGTGAGGCAGAAATATCTCGAAGCCACCGGAAACTGAGTAAAAAAAGCCATTCATTAAGAAAATCTAATTTCGAGTTGATGTATTTGGTGTTTGAATTTTTGTGAATTTATTTTTTTCAGTTTCATTAGGTTTTTTAATTTCCATGCTATACCGGGATATTTGCTCCAATCATCATAAAGCCAATCCGGCTTCCCTTTAGCCACGCTGATGATCATTTGCTTTTGTTGCTGAGTCATGCTTTTGTGGATCAAATCAACAAGACGATTGCGCTCAAAATCAAACATTTCATAAGAAAATGCTTCGTCGGACATGCCTGCAAATTGATTCATCAGTGCATTTTTCTGGTCCAAATAATTTGGTTCCAGAATTTCAATAAACGGGCGCTTGCTGCTGAAAAGACAAAACAAATGAACCTGATGTTTGTACTGTGCTTTAATCATACAAGTTGCCCGGGCAGTGTTATTTGGTATCTGGGTTCAAATGTCCCGTTTTTTACGATCCTACGTTTGCCTTTGCCAAGGTTTATATCGGATACATTTAGATGTTTGAACCATGCATGTGAGGCTTTTTCAGCAAAGTAAAGAAACAACCGCTTGGTTTTTACGGATTTGCATCTCTCAAGCAAGCTTTGAACCTGTCGGGGTTGTAAGCTGTTCAGGCTCTCCATGATAAGCCATGCTTCTTCAAGGTCAAAATAATCAGGAGCCATTTCCAGGCATTCCATCATAGCACGGGCCAGGGATGAAATTCTTATTTCGAAATTACCGGCATCATAGGTAATTAGCGCTTCCCCGGCTGGGAGGAAAGACGTACGCCGGATTGTGTATTTTCCTGACCAGAGGTTGGAAAACCATGCCGGCAATTTAAAACCGGGTGTGGAAAAAAGTGTCAATGCCTGGTTTTCCATGCCTATGTAATGGGCATGTCCCTGCAGGTAAACGGCCGAAGGTCCACCAATGTGTATGTTCTTTTTTGCCTGCTTCTGCAATGCATAAATGCCTCCAATAATTCCGGCATCATCTCCGGTACGTTTGTATGCACCTTTGCCCAATGGTGTTAACCACTGACTGCGAAGGTACTTTTGCTGAAGGTCATGCGAATACCCTTGTTCTACAAGCCAGGAAGACAATAACACAGTACCTCGTGGCATGCTTTGTAACAACTGGTTTAATTTAGATGCAGATTTAGTACTCATGGTACAAATATAGGCATAATTTTAAACTGTGGTGAATTTTTTAAAGAACATGGTGACTTCGAGACGAGCCTCGTGCCTCGGCTCTCCTCAGTCACCTGTGGTGGTACAGTGTAGGTGGCTGAGCGGAGCCGAAGCCACCGGTATCGGAGAAAAAAGCCACTATCCTTTTTGACAGGCTTAAATTAGAGATAAAATTCGATTGATATCTTCCTGATTGCTTAAATGAGTAACCGCAATTATATGTTTGTTTCTGTTTTGGTTTGTTCTGTTTTTCATGACAGCATCCATCATGCTTTTTACCATTTTGTTTCTGTTTTTGTAGATGGGATAGATTTCATTGTCTTTTATGTAATGAATAAATTCATCTGTAAAAGCTCTTGAAATAAAATCAATGTTTTGAAAATCGAAAACCACAGTTTTATCTTCGGGAATCAGTAAATCATCGACGATTGCTGAAATTGCTTTGCGGGTAGCAATCGAAGATGGTAGATGGTCTGCTATTTTAAATTCTTTACTCATAATGTTTGTACAAATATACTGGATTTTTAAATATAACAAATTTATTCTAAATATGTTGTGTAATTAAAGTCTGCAGGGACAGTGGACGGAATTTGTAATGCCAGCATAGTCCCTTGCCATAAGCTATTATTCACCTGGATGATCTGTTCAATTTCTGTTGTGTAAATATAAAAAGCATTACCTGTAAAAAGAAAGTATTTCCCATGAATTCCATTAACAAGCATTTTACGAGATGTGTCAAGACCATAACCGCGTGTATTGTCATCTTTTTTTGTGCTTTTTCCATTGATTGCATATTGTATGGCATTTGCACTATTTTTTATTTCAGTAAACCCAAAATTATTATAAGAACCTAGAACACCTATACCTGTATCACAAATACATAAATCAAGGTAAGGCTTGGAAGTATTGTTTTATACCATAATCCATCCATTATGTGATTCAGAATGATCAACTATGTTATCAATGGATTCACTTATCAAATATTTCAGAACTGTAATTATTTGCCCTGTTAATGCAAGTTGTTTGATAAGAATAGTTTCAAACGTTGACAATAATTGTTCACGTATGGTTGTATCATTTATCTGAGCTGGTATTTTACAGATTGGCATGTAATTTTTGGTATCAAGCTGCCTAAATGTTTCTTTCCAACTGGGATTTGCATTAACATTTAGACCATCAGGAAAATATACGCTAGATAAATATGATTGTATATGCTGATTAAGCACTGTTGTGACTTTATATTCTTTTGTTTTTACCTCAGAAATAATTGCCGATAATGGTAATATTAAAGCAGGATGAACAAAATTTACATTGCTTAAATCAACAATGATATTGTGATTTGAATACCATGATTGCAAAGTATTAATAAGTGATTTAATGGTTGAGCCCATGCTATCACCACCAGGGTTTTGTACGATTATGCGTTTTGTGTTCATTGTAATAATTATCTATAAATATATTGTATTTCAGATTAAAATCGTAGCACAAATTAAAAATCAATCAATAATATTAAATATTATAAACTTGCCCGGCGATAGACGGGTTTGAACGCAACATGGTATTAGCTGTTAATTTTTAATCATCTTCCAAAAAAGGTGGCTTTGGTACTGGTACTAGTATGTTAAAAATGCGCTCCATATTGGCATGTATGCGCGTTTCGTACTCATGGTACAAATATAGGCATAAGTTTAAACTATGGTGGATTTTTAAGAGAATATGGTGATTTCGAAAGGGAACCGGTGACTTCGAGACGATTCTCCTGGCGTCGAATCCCTCAGTCACCTAC
>JAYENB010000237.1:0-2057 GCA_034721855.1 Bacteroidota bacterium | reverse complement strand
AAATGACTTTTTAGACTGGGCTCAATCATTAATTAAGAAAGATTTTGTGTATAGGATAAAAGTAGGTCGTAATGAATCAAAAGAGAGTAGCATAGTTTTGAACATTAATAATCCGTCTTCATTTCATTACGCCGGACAAGTTTACGCCGGACAAGTTTTGTATTTTGATATTGTTTAAAATTTAGGGTTTAGATATTAGGATTTTATTTTCTGCCAAAAATTACACGAATATTATTAATAAGATACTAAACCCTATTAATTTTTACTGATTTGTTAAACTGTTCAATAGTATGAAACGAGATGATATTAACCTTATGGCACCTGTAGGTTCTTATGAATCACTGATGGCTGCAATTCAGGCTGGTGCTGATTCTGTTTATTTCGGTGTGGGAAAACTTAATATGCGTTCCCGTTCATCTCACAACTTTGACCTTGATGATTTACATAACATTGTTTCAACCTGCCGGAAACATGAGGTCAAAACATACCTCACTGTCAACACGGTTGTTTATGATGAAGAAATTGAATACATGCAGAAAGTTGTAAACACAGCAAAACATGAAGGCATATCTGCCATCATTGCTTCAGACATGAGTGTTATTACCCATTGCCGCATGATTAATATGGAAGTACACGCCAGCACCCAAATGAATATTTCCAATGCTGAAGCTGTCCGATTTTATGCCGATTATTGCGATGTAATGGTCACAGCACGGGAACTCAATCTCGACCAGATAACAAACATCACGGCAACCATCAACAAAGAGAATATCACCGGTCCATCCGGCAACCCGGTAAAGATAGAAATCTTTATTCACGGGGCATTATGTATGGCTATATCCGGAAAATGCTACCTCAGCCTTCATGAGTTTAACAAATCCGCAAACAGGGGTGAATGCTATCAAACCTGCCGCAGAGCTTATGAGGTCAGGGACAAAGAAAGCGGATATCAACTTGACATTGACAACGAATACATCATGTCCCCCAAAGACCTGAAAACCTTAAACTTTCTTGATGAGATTTTAGATGCTGGTGTTAGGGTCTTGAAAATTGAAGGAAGAGCCCGCTCGCCCGAATATGTAAAAACGGTAACAGAAACCTATAATGCCGCTATAGATGCTTACTTAGATAAAACCTGGTCAAAAGACAAGCTTCAAAAATGGAATGAGAAACTTAAAACGGTATTTAACCGCGGATTCTGGGATGGGTATTACCTTGGCCAACGCCTCGGTGAATGGTCTGAAAAATACGGAAACAAAGCCACGACAAAAAAAACATACCTTGGTAAAGGCATGAATTATTTTGACAACATACAGGTAGCTGATTTCTTGCTTGAGGCGGGGGAACTGCACAAAGGGGACAAAATCCTTATTATCGGGCCAACAACAGGGGTTATAGAATATACTGTTGACGAAATCCGTGTTGATGATAAGGTAGTTGAAACAGCACCCAGGCAATCCCGTTGTTCGTTCAAGCTCAACAAGCTTATCCGCAGATCCGACAAACTATACAGGATTGAAAGTAAACAAGATTAATTACCCTCTTTTTGTTTTACATTTGGGCGTGCCCCTTATTAGCGCAATGACATTTGCGATGGCCCATTGTTGATACAGATTAAAAGGAAACCAATAACCATTGAAGAAGGATCACCTTGATCATTGCGATAATAAGGGTCGGGCTATCCGCTTATACGCTTCACCGCCTGGCGGCGGTTGCAGGGTACCGCTTCTATCCCTCACGCAGGAGAGTGTGATGGAGTGATGGAGAGATTGCACAATAGAACGATAGCGATAATGCACGAAGGCACGATGGGGTGATAGACCGATGGAAGGAGATAATAAGATGTAAATAAATAACATAAGATATGGAAAAAATAAGCTAACTACAAATAAAATAATGTAGCATGTTGATGGAAAACATCACAACTGGGAATAAAAAAAAGCCTTCCGCGAAAGCGAAAGGCTTTAAAAAAAAGGCAGCGACCTACTTTACCACCGTAGTAGTATCATCAGCGCTGGTGTGCTTAACTTCTCTGTTCGGAAAGGGAAGAGGTGTTA